>JBAQUE010000142.1:0-3687 GCA_049297315.1 Rugosibacter sp. | reverse complement strand
CTGTGGGTCTGTGCCGTTTCGGAAGCCAGCTATTGACAGAAAATGTATTTGTTGGCGTGAAATACTTGGGCAAGCGCGCTGCGTAATGATCGAGCGATGCGAGCCAGAAAGAAGCTTCCGCGAGGGGGCGGGGCGGGAATTCACGGCGCCTGCGCCGCGCCGCTGCAGTCGGCTGGCTGCGGCACAGCCAGCCGTGGGCCGCAGAGCGGATGGGAGGGGCGGGACTATTGGCCGCTTTTCCATGCATGGCGGCTTGCAAAGGCGCACGACGATGCCTATTGCCGTAGCGCCAGCGCCGACTTTTCGGCATCGTGCTGCGAATGGCGGGCGCAGATGAAGTTGGTGCAGGTATCCGAATCAGATAGGCTGTGATTTACTGCGTGCCCGCGGCTAACTAATGGTCAATCACATGTTCAGGGTCAATCACATGTTCAGAAACCTGTTTGCGCTATTTGCCAGCGTTATCCTGTTGGTTCTGGGATTCATGTTCTCGGTGGTGATACTTGCCGTCATTGCCCTATTGGGGCTATGCGCATTAGGCTATGTATGGTGGCAGACACGAAAACTTCGCCGGGCAATCAGGACGCAAGACGCAGGCCCGCAAACCATCGATGGTGAAGCCGTCGTCATAGAGGAATATCACAGGACAGAAAAAATCCTGCCGGACGACCCATCGAACCAATAGCTGCGCCATGCCGCAGTTTCCAGCGGCCTGTCAGGAAATTTCCATGTCTTCCCGGTAGGGTTCTGCCTGCATGTGAAAGGCCACCGGCCCGGTTGGGTGAGCGTGCAGGAACTGGACCACGAAGGGTTCCGCAGAGGCCAGCAATTCCTCGGATGTCCCTTCCGCCCGCACCAGCCCGTCATGCAGCAAATAGACATAATCGACAACCTTCAGGGATTCTGACACATCATAGGTGACCACGATGGATGTCCCGCGCAGGGCGTCATTCAGGCGCCGGATCAGTTGGGCGATCACGTTCAGCGAGATGGGGTCGAGCCCGGCGAAGGGCTCGTCGTACATGGTCAGCATCGGATCGATGGCGATCGCCCGCGCCAGCGCCACCCGGCGCGCCATGCCGCCCGATAACTCATTGGGCATGAGTTCGGTCGTGCCGCGCAGGCCCACCGCATGCAGCTTCATCAGCACCAGATCGTGGATCATCTCGTTCGGCAGGTCGGTCAGCTCGCGCAGGGGGAAGGCGACGTTTTCGAAAACCGACAGGTCGCTGAACAGGCCACCGGACTGGAACATCAGCCCTATCTTCCGCCGCAATTCATACAGGCTGCGATCGTCCAGTTCATGAACTACCTGGCCATTCACCCGGATACACCCATGACTCGGCCTGAGCTGCCCGCCAATCAGCCGCAACAGCGTGCTTTTGCCCGACCCGCCCATGCCGAGCACGGCCACTACCTTGCCGCGCGGAATTTTCAGGTTGATGCCGTTGAAGATTTTCTTCTCCCCATAAGCAAAATGGAGATCCTCAATTTCAATCATTGATGCGGATTCGTTTCCCATGAACTTTCTTTCTGTGTCAAGACCAGGGCTGCGGGTTTTTGGGGTAATTCTACTGTGCAGGCCAGCCGCGAGCCTCAACCTTACCCGGCGATTTCCTTCAGCGCAGTGACCAGTGCCGCACATTGCTCGTCGGTGCCAATGGTGATGCGCAGGAACTGTTCGATGCGTGGCAGCTTGAAATGGCGCACGACGATGCCGCGTTGGCGTAGCGCCAGCGCCGACTTTTCGGCATCGTGTTGCGGATGGCAGGCGAAGATGAAGTTGGCGGCGGAGGGCAGCACGTCGAAGCCCAGCGCGGCGAGTTCATTCGCCAGCCATTGGCGTGAGCGGATCACGGCGGCGCAGGTCTGCCGGAAGTAGGCGTCATCTTCGATGGCGGCAACGCCACCGACAATCGCCAGGCGGTCCAGCGGGTAGGAATTGAAACTGTTCTTGACGCGCTCCAGCGCTTCGATCAATGCGGCGTCGCCCACCGCGAAGCCGACGCGCAGGCCGGCCAGCGAGCGCGATTTGGACAGCGTCTGCACCACCAGCAGGTTGGGGTAACGCTGGGTCAGCGGAATGGCGCTCTCGCCGCCGAAATCGACATAGGCCTCATCAATGACGACCACCGAGGCCGTATTGGCGGCAAGCAGTTGCTCGATCTCGGCGAGTGTCAGCAGGCGGCCGGTGGGCGCATTCGGATTGGGGAAAATGATGCCGCCAATCTCGCCCGCGGGGCGGATATAGTCGGCGGCGCGGATGGAAAAGTCTGCCGCCAGCGGCACGGTTTCGTATGCAACCTGATACAGCCCGCAATACACCGGATAAAAACTGTAGGTGATGTCGGGGAAGAGGATCGGCTTGGCATGCTTGAGCAGGCCAAGAAAAACATGCGCCAGGATTTCGTCGGAGCCGTTGCCGACAAAGACGTTGCGCGGTTCAATGGCGTGATGGCGAGCGATGGCTGTTTTCAACTGAACCGCATTGGGGTCGGGATAAAGCCGCAGCGAATCGCCGACTTCTTCGCGTATCGCGGCCAGCGCGCATGGGCTGGGGCCATAGGGGTTCTCGTTGGTGTTCAGCTTGATCAGGTTGGCGAGTTTGGGTTGCTCGCCGGGCACGTAAGGCGTGAGGCCTTTAACGACATCGCTCCAGAAGGCGGACATGGCAGGGTAGGGGAAGGGGGAAATTGGAAACGAAAACTTTGGCGATGGTATCATGCAAGCCTTGTTCAACAGCGTGTCACAGACTGCCATGCGGCAAGCCGAAGTCTCCCGCAATACCCTTGAAACCCGCATTCGCGTCGCCATCGATCTGGATGGTACGGGCCAGGCGAAACTCGCCACCGGCATCGGATTTTTTGACCACATGCTGGACCAGATTGCCCGTCACGGCATGTTTGATCTGACCATCGTGGCGGTGGGCGATCTGCATATCGACGCGCACCATACGGTGGAAGATGTCGGCATCACCTTCGGCCAGGCGCTGGCCAAGGCGCTGGGCGACAAGCAGGGTTTGTGCCGTTACGGCCATGCCTATGTGCCGCTGGATGAAGCGCTGTCACGTGTGGTGGTTGACCTGTCGGGGCGCCCCGGGCTGGTGTTCAACGTGCCATTTACCCGCGCCATGATTGGCGAATTCGATGTGGACTTGATACATGAATTCTTTCAGGGGCTGGTGAATCACGCGGGCATCTCGCTGCATATTGACAACCTCAGCGGCGTCAACGCGCACCATCAGGCCGAGACGGTGTTCAAGGCCTTCGCCCGCGCGCTGCGCATGGCGGTGGAAGCCGATCCGCGCGCGGCGGGCGTCATTCCTTCGACCAAAGGCGCGCTCTGATTCCAGCATGAACATGAAGGCCAAGTCGGTTGCGGTCGTCGATTACGGCATGGGCAATTTGCGCTCGGTGGCCAAGGCGATTGAACATGTTGCGCCGGATGCGACGGTGCGCGTCACCGCCGATGCCGCCGAGATCGCGGCGGCGGACCGGGTGGTGGTGCCGGGGCAGGGCGCGATGCCCGATTGCATGCGCGAGCTGGCGGCGCGCCATCTGCGTGATGCCGTGATTCGCGCCGCGGCCGAAAAACCTTTTCTCGGCATTTGCGTCGGCCTGCAAATGCTGTTCGGGCAGGCTGAAGAAGGCAATGTCATGGGGCTGGAAGTGCTGCCTGGCCGCGTGC
>JBAQUE010000141.1:0-4962 GCA_049297315.1 Rugosibacter sp. | reverse complement strand
TCTATGGACGCTTGCTGGCTCTGGCCGATAGCATCGAAGGGTACTCGCTGAAACAGGCAGGCGAGAACCGGGACACGACAGCGGCGCGACTGATGCAACGTTTCGCCGACCGGCCTTTCTCGACGTGGCGCAACATTGAGCTGGCCTTGACGCCCTACAAGTCTCGGTTACGCGCTTCGGGAAAAGGCGCTGGGTTCCTCTGGAAGAGGGAAAAGTTGCTGGATGAAGTCCAGTGCCGTTTCCAGTCCGAGGACTTCACCAGCGACCGCGCGCTGTCCGGCGAATTCCTGCTTGGCTTTCATTGTCAGCGCGCAGACTTATTGCGTGGCGCTGATCCGGCGGCAGACGACGACCAATCCACAACTGAATAATTACAGGAGCCACCAATCATGACAACTTTGCAAAACAAAATCGACTTTGCCATTGTGTTCAGCGTCAAGCATGCCAACCCCAACGGCGACCCATTAAATGGCAACCGCCCGCGTACCGACTACGGCGGCTTTGGCGAGATGACCGATGTGTGCATCAAACGCAAGATTCGTGATCGCTTGTTGGAGGCGGGAGAGGCGATTTTTGTGCAGTCCGACGACCGCAAGAAGGATGGCGAAACCAGCCTCAAGAATCGCGCTGAATCGGAAACGAATGGTTTGGGTAAAGCAGTTTTCGGGGCTAAGGCCAACAAGGACGAAACAGCGAGGAAAGCCTGCAACAAGTGGTTCGATGTCCGAACCTTCGGACAAGTATTCGCCTTCGGTAAAACGAATGATGCCAGTGGCGTCTCAATTCCGATTCGCGGCCCGGTCACCATTCAATCCGCATTCAGCGTCGAACCAGTCAGCGTCACCAGTACTCAGATCACTAAGAGTGTTAGCGGTGAGGGTGACGGCAGCAAACGCGGCTCCGACACCATGGGCATGAAGCACCGCGTGGATCAGGGTATTTATGTCTGCTTCGGCAGCATGAATCCGCAACTGGCCGAGCGCACGGGTTTCTCAGATACCGATGCCGAAATGTTGAAAGCCATCCTGCCGCGTCTGTTCGAGAACGATGCGTCCTCTGCCCGCCCGGAAGGTAGCATGGCTGTGAAGAAGGTTATCTGGTGGCGGCACGGCAGCAAATCCGGTCAGTGTTCGTCGGCCAAGGTGCATGGCAGTTTGTTGAGTGTGGATGTTGAAGGAAATATCACCTTGGCAGAAACTTGTGTCGCGCCCGAAATCATTGAGGGCTTCTAACGTGGGGATTGGTTATGTCTGAAATCCATTTCGGCGTAGCAGAGGCGCCGGAAGGCGGTTATATCGCCAGGGCGGTCAATGCGGACATATTTACCGAGGCCGACGACATCCCTGACCTGCATGCCAGTGTCCGCGATGCGGTGCATTGTCATTTCGATGCAGGCAAGTCGCCCGGCGTGATCCATCCGCACTTCACGTGGGAAGAAGGCCTCGCCGCCATGCCCGATACGCTCATCGGCAAAGCATGAGCGAACAACCTGAAATGCCTGTTGCGCTGATCGAGACACCCAGCGGTTATGCTGATTGGCTGGCCGAACTGAAGACCCGCATTCACATTGCCCAGCAGCGTGCGGCGCTGGCGGTGAACCGCGAGTTGGTGCTGCTTTACTGGCAGATCGGGCGTGACATCCTGGAGCGGCAGGCCAAACAGGGTTGGGGCGCAAAAGTGATCGAGCGGCTGGCGCATGACTTGCGGACAGACTTTCCGGACATGAAGGGTTTTTCCCGCGCCAACCTGATGTATATGCGCGCCTTTGCCGAGGCTTGGCCTGATGCCGCAATTGTCCAACAGGCTGTTGGACAATTGCCCTGGGGGCATAATTTGGTGCTGCTGGCCAAACTGAAAGACCCGCAATTGCGCCTGACTTATGCGCAGCGTGCCATTGCGCATGGCTGGTCGCGCAACGTGCTGAATATCCATATCGAAACCCGTTTGCTGGAACGGGAAGGCCAGGCGGTTACCAACTTTGCGGCGCAACTGCCTGCGCCACAGTCCGATCTGGCCCGCAACATGCTCAAAGACCCCTATCTTTTCGACTTTCTCGGTGTGGGCAAGGAGGCCGACGAGCGCGAGATCGAATCCGCCATCGTCGAGCACATCACCCGCTTTCTGCTGGAACTGGGTGCCGGCTTTGCCTATGTTGGGCGGCAAGTACCTATTGAAGTGGGCGGCGATGATTTTTTCATTGACCTGCTGTTCTACCATCTCAAGCTGCACTGTTACATGGTGGTGGAACTCAAGACGGGCGCCTTCAAGCCGGAGCACACCGGACAACTAGGCTTCTATTTGAGCGCGGTGGATGCCGTAGTGAAATCGGCGCAGGACAATCCCACCATCGGTCTGCTGTTGTGCAAGAGCCAGAACCGGGTGGTTGCTGAATATGCGCTGCGCGACACCAATAAACCGATTGGCATTGCCGAATATCAGCTCGTGGCAGCTTTGCCTGAGGAATTGCAGATGAACCTCCCGAGCATCGAGCAGATTGAACGTGAATTAGGCGGCAAAGGATCGGAGACAGGATAGTTTCGTGAGTGACGTCGCCAACCCCATCGCTAATCCGCTCGCCATCTCCGCGCTCGAACACTGGAGCTATTGTCCGCGCCAGTGTTGCCTGATTCATGCCGAGCAGGCGTTCGAGGAGAACATTCACACCTTGCGCGGTCAGGCGGTGCATGCCCGTGTTGACGAGCCGGGCATGGAGACGCGACCCGGTTTGCGCGTGGGGCGGGCAATGCCGCTGTGGTGCGACCGGCTGGGGTTGGTGGGCAAGTCGGACGTGGTCGAGTTCCTGGCTGACGGCACGCCCTACCCGGTGGAATACAAGCACGGCAAGAAACGCGAGAAACGGCATGACGACATCCAGCTTGCCGCCCAGGCCCTGTGCCTGGAAGAGATGACCGGCAAGGCCGTGCCATTTGGCGCCATTTATCACGCGACATCCCGCCGTCGGCGCGAAGTAGCGATCACGCCGGAGCTGCGGCAGGCGGTTGAGACGTGCGTGGCGGAAGTGCGCGCCGCCTTGTCAGCGCCGACTTTGCCGCCACCGGTCAACGACCAGCGTTGCAAGGAATGTTCGCTGATCGATCTTTGCCAGCCTGCGCCCCTTGCCGGAAAAGGCAAGCGGCGCGCGCTGGCGGCGCATTTATTCGAGCCGGAATTTGAACCGGGAAACTGAGATGCAAACCCTCCTCAATACCCTTTACGTCACTACGCCATTGTCCTATCTGCATCTGGATAACGACACGGTGCGAATCGAAGTGGAGCGCGAAACGAAATTGCGCGTGCCGCTGCATCATCTGGGTGGCATCGTCGTCTTTGGCAATGTGCTGGTCTCGCCAGCGCTGATGCACCGCTTGGCGGACAACGGCCAGAGCCTGGTGCTGCTCGACGGCAATGGCCGCTTCAAGGCGCGGCTGGAAGGCCCGGTGTCTGGCAACATTCTGCTGCGCCGTGCCCAGCACGGGAAGGCGGGTGACGCAGCCTTTACGCTGGCGGTGGCGCGCGCCTGCATCGCCGGCAAGCTGCGCAACAGCAGGCAAGTGTTGCTGCGCGGCGCGCGCGAGGCCAAGGATGCGGCGGATGCCAGTGTCCTGGCGCGTGGGGCGGATGACCTCGCAGCGGCCTTGCGCGCCTTGCCCGGCGCGGCTGATCTGGATGTCGTGCGCGGCGTTGAAGGCGAGGCGGCGCGGCAGTATTTCGGCTGCATCAACTTCATCGTGCGCGCCGACGTGCGGGCGGACTTTTCGCTGGACGGCCGTACCCGCCGGCCACCGCGCGACCGCATGAATGCGCTGCTGTCTTTTCTTTATGCCATGTTGATGAACGATTGCCGCTCGGCGCTGGAATCGGTCGGCCTCGATCCGCAACTGGGTTTTCTGCACACCGTGCGGCCGGGGCGGGCGGCGCTGGCGCTTGATCTGATGGAAGAGTTTCGCCATCAGGCGGATCGGCTGGCCCTGACATTGGTGAATCGAGGGCAGGTGCAAGCCGGGGATTTCACCCTGCACGAAGGCGGTGGCGTAACGCTTGCAGAACAAGGGCGCAAGGCCGTGGTGGTGGCCTGGCAAGAGCGCAAACAGGAAACGCTGTCCCATCCGCTGTTGGAACAGCCGGTGGCGATGGGCCTACTGCCACAGTTGCAGGCGCGCTTTCTAGCCCGCACCCTGCGCGGCGATATGGAAAGCTATTTGCCTTTTTTGCTACGCTGATGTCATGCTGGTCATTGTTTGCTACGACGTGAATACCGAAACCCGCGAAGGGCGGCGCAGGCTGCGCCGCGTCGCGCGCGTGTGCGAAGGCGTAGGGCAGCGGGTGCAAAAATCGGTCTTCGAATTCCAGATCGATTTGGTGAAAATGGAAGAACTGGAGCGGCGGCTGCTGGCAGAAATCAAGCCGGAAGAGGATAATCTGCGCCTCTATCGTCTGGCTGAGTCAAGAGGCTGCGAAGTCAGGGAACACGGGGTTTTCAAGGCCACCGATTTTGACGGGCCGCTCGTGTTGTAGCGCAGGATGGCATGTTGCGCGAACCTCAAGCTCACATGAAAAAGCAGGGAGGTTCGCGTTACATGCAAGTATTTGAATTTTCAGGACGACGTCAGTTGATTGGGTATCCAATGGAAGCACGGAAAATGGTTCGAGCACCGGTTCGCGAAATGCGTGCCGAAATATCCGTGATTTCCGCCTGTTGCGCGCGAACCGATGCGCGCCCCGGCAACGGGGCGCGAGGATTGAAACTTGACTGGTTCGCACACGGCGAATGCGGCGTTAGCTCGATGCGCGCCCCGGCAACGGGGCGCGAGGATTGAAACCTTTTTGACGGAGGCGAAATGTTTGAAGAATCGAAGATGCGCGCCCCGGCAACGGGGCGCGAGGATTGAAACCAGCCCATCGGCGGCGATCCAGGCGACTGGCACATCCAGGATGCGCGCCCCGGCACCGGGGCGCGAGGAT
>JBAQUE010000140.1:0-2656 GCA_049297315.1 Rugosibacter sp. | reverse complement strand
ATCTTGAAGCGCAACGTTTTGTCGCTCAACATGAGCCGCTTGGATACTTGCTGAACGATCACGCATGCGCCGACGAGGTCAATCGTGTTGGCTCGGGAAAATAGAAAATCGCCCGAACGAACCAAGTAGTTTTCTTCTAGTCGTTCTGGGTCGTTGCAGGTTTTGCTCTCCGACTCGTCGAAGGTTCCCCAACTAACTGCGCTGACCTTCAGGACACCTGTTTCTTCGTTCTCAGGGGGACGCTCGATGCACTTAAAGCTCGCTCCCGCTTCGATGCCGAAAACTATCGCGTCACAATTTGCCCACACCCACCCCTCCGGCAATTCGGGCAGGTCGGTGGTGTCCGGCGCTGCCGGTTCCTTGTACTTGCCCTTGCCTTGCCACTGGCTGCGGCGGGTTTCGAGGATGCGGTGCAGGAGTTGGGCGCCGGTTTCAGAGCTGCGGCCTTCGCGGCGGGCGAGGTCGGCTTCGGTGGGGACAAGGCGGCCTTCGACGGCGGCTTTGAGGATGGCGGCTTTGTAGCGTTTGAGGTTGGCCTTGACGCGCTGGAGGCCGGAGACGGCTTCGTCGAGGCGGGAGAACTGCTTCTCGATTTCGGCGACGATGCGGCGTTGTTCGCCGATGTCGGGCAGCGGTATCTCGCTTCGCTCAAGAAAGGCGAGCGGGACACGCTTCTGGCCAACCGCGCCGGTCATGTGGTGCGCAGCCTCTGACCGATAGCGTCCGCTGGAGACGAAGTGATAGACGTAGTGCGGATCGACGCCTTCGCGCGCACGAAGAACATGAAACTCCGTTGAGCCAAGGCCAATGCCATTGCGCATGCTATGTGCAACAGCCATCTTTCCGTTTTCCATGCAGGGCGTGATCTTGGCGAACAGAACATCGCCATCGCGGAAATGCGTATAGCCCTTCTTAATTTCGGCATAGCGGCGAATCGTGCTCGCATCCATGCGACCGCTGGCAGCCTCGACGGCAGCCATTGGGACGAACGAAACCTCGGTGTCGTCGGTCAGCATGCTACGGTCGGGCTTGGGGTTCAATTCGACCGCCTCTCGAAGCGAAATGACTCTCACGTCATCACCCATACACCTCGTCATGGCTGCCGATGTCGATCAGAAGAATCTCGTGCGCGGTGATTTGCAGGGTCAGGGTAAGGCGGTAGCTGTGGGTGATGCTGACGGCTTGCAGACCTTGCAGCTTGCCGGCGAGGGCGTGCAGTTTCAGGCCGGGTTCGAAGGGATCGGCGGCGAGCTGGGTGAGGGTTGCGGCGAGGCGGGGACGCAGGTCGGGGTGGCGGGCGAGGAACTTGCGCGCACGGCGGTCGAAGGCCGCCGTGGTGAGGATGGCCCAGCTCATGCAGCCGGGGTGTCCAGATGGCGCATCAACGCCTCGACGTTGTCGTGGCGGGTGGTGCGGCCGGCGGCGGCGTCTTCGAGCGAGGCCTTGATGCGCGCCAGCGCGGTTTCCTGCTGGGCTTCGAGCAGTTCGCGGTAGCTGTCTTCGGTCAGCACCACGTACTGGGGGCGGTTGTTCTTGACGACATGCACGGGGCCTTGCGCCAGCGCTTCATCGACGGCCGCCATACCCCGGCGCTTGATTTCCTGGGTGGGAACGATGTTCATAATAGTCTCCTATACTTGATAATGTACTTATTAAAGCACCTGTTACGGTACTTATCAAGCACGCTCACGCCACCAACTCCCGATTCAACACCTCAATCACCTTCGGCAGTTCCTCGCCGAAAAGCTGATGCACGCGGCCGAGGCCGCCTTCCTTGTTGAAGGGGGCGTATTCGAAGTCGTCGAGGTTGATGCCGAGGTTGGCGGCGATGTGGTCGCGGATCATTTCCAGCCAGTGTTGTTGTTCGGGGGTGAAGCGATTTCCTCCACCCTCACCCCGGCCCTCTCCCCGAGGGAGAGGGAGGGAGTTTTGCTGCGCCAGCCAGGCCTTGAAGTTGGCGGCGACGCGCTCGGGGTAGGGCACGAGTTCGTTTTCCTGGTGCATGGCGAAGCGCACCAGGCTGACGAGGTCGGTGAGGATACGCCGGGTGCTGCTCCCTTTCACCTTGCTTTTGTCCAGCGCGGCATAGGCCTGCCACAGCGCGGATTCGTCGAACAGGTGCGGCGGCGCGTGCAGGGTGTCGGCCAGGGCCTTGATGTCCGCGAACTTGAGCGGCGCCCTTGAAGGCCGGTTGTAGAGAATTTGCAGCGCGGTGATTTCGTCCTTGTGTTCGGCGATGAAGGCTTCGAAGGTTTGCACCAGGCTTTTCGCGCGCTCGGTGGCGGCGGCGCTGAAGCCGGCTTCGAGCAAGCTGTCTTGCGTCACGATGTCGATGATCTGGTCGGCCTGCTGGCGCAGCTTGAGCAGCAGATTGCGCAGCGCCGGGTCGGCCAGCGGCTTCACGGCCTGGATCATGGCCTCGCTCGCTGCCGGGTTCGCCGTGTCGCCAGCGCCGACTTTCAAGGCTTCGACGATGCCGCGGGCGAGGCTCTTGAGATCGTGGCCGCCGCTGGTTTCGATGATTTTGGCCTTGTCGGCGTCGCCGAGGTCGTGCTCCAGGCGGGCCAATCTTGCAGCGACACTTGAGAGCACTTCGGGTTCGACATTGCCCAGCGCCACGGCTTGCAGCAGCTTGTCGAAGGGCACGGCCTTCTTC
>JBAQUE010000139.1:0-4202 GCA_049297315.1 Rugosibacter sp. | reverse complement strand
CGCCAGTCCTCCTCGGTGATCTTGAAGCGTTTGAATTGAATTTTCTCGCGCGCCTTGAAGCGTTTCAATTGTTCGTCCGGGCTGATCTGCAACCAGAATTTGACAACAATCGCACCAGCTTGCGATAGCTCATGCTCGAAATCGTTGATCTCGCTGTAGGCGCGCAGCCAGTCGTGTTCGGAGCAGTAACCCTCGATGCGTTCGACCAGCACGCGGCCATACCAGGTGCGGTCGAAAATGGCGCAGCGCCCATGGCGCGGAATATGCCGCCAGAAGCGCCACAAATAGGGTTGTGCGCGTTCTTCCTCGGTCGGTGAAGCGACTGGAATAATCTGATATTGCCGGGCATCCATGGCGCTGGCGATGCGGCGGATGGCGCCGCCTTTGCCGGCGGCATCCGCGCCTTCAAACGCGCAGATCAGCGAACGCTGCCTGAACCGTGGATCACGTACCAGATCAGCCAGCCGTCCCTGCCAATACGCAAGCTGCTCCTCATACTCCTTTTCCGTCAGTTTTTTCTTGAGATTGAGTTCGGAAAGTACATTGCGGCCATCGACATTGGTGCGTATCTGCGGCGCCACGGGGGTGTCCTGGTTGTCACCTGCCGCCAGGCGCTGGCGCAGGGCATCGAGCAGCACCTGGCCGACGGTCAGCGAGCGATAGCGGTCATCCGTGCCTTCAACGACGATCCACGGCGCCCAGGCGGTGTTGGTCATGCGCAGGATATGCCCGGCGACTTCCTGCAGTTTGTCGTAGGTTTTCAGGCGCTGCCAGCTCTCCGGCGTGACTCGCCAGGCTGTGCGCGGGTCTTTCTCCAGCATTTTGAAGCGTTTTTTCTGCGCATCCTTGCTCAGGTGGAACCAGAATTTCAGCACCAGCGCGCCTTCATTCACCAGCATGGCTTCCAAGCGGTTGATCTGGTCAATACGCGCGTCCAGGGCGGTCAGCGGCAGTTCACCTTCGAGACGCTGGCGGATCGGCTCGGAATACCATGAGCCGGCGAAGATGCCGGTTCGTCCCTTCGGCGGCAGGGAGCGCCAGTAGCGCCACATCGGCGGACGGTCGCGCTCTTCATCGGTCGGTTTGGAAAATGCCAGGGTCGACAGGTAGCGCGGATCCATCCATTCATACAGCAGGTTGATGGTTTCGCCCTTGCCTGCGCCATCCTGGCCGCTGACCAGGATGACCACCGGGATTTTCGCTTTCTCTTTCAGCTCGAACTGCGCGTCAAGCAGCGCCGAACGTAAATCCGGCACGCGCTTGCGCCAGGTGGTCTTGTCGATTTTGTGCCCAATTTCTGCGGATTCGAACATGCGGTCCCCCGTCGTCTGTGCTGTTGATAGTTGTTTTCTAAAGGTCGCCCCACAGCGCCATGATTGCTGCCAGCGCGGCGACACCGGCAGTTTCCGTGCGCAGCACGCGCGGCCCGAGATGAACGGGTTGAAACCCGGCGGCCTGGGCAGCGCGCAATTCGCTTTCTTCAAACCCGCCTTCCGGACCGACCAGCAGGCTGATCGGCGCAGCAGAAGCGGCCTGCTGGCGCAGCGATCCGCTGGCCCCGGGCGCGCAGATAAAACGCAGACTGGCGGCGTCTTCGGCCGCCTGTCCCAGATAGCGCGGCAGATCAAGAATGGGCGCGACTTCAGGCACGCGGTTGCGGCCGCTCTGCTCGCAGGCGGCGATGGCAATGTGGCGCCAGTGCGCCACACGGCGCTCGGCACGTTCGCCGGCAAGGCGCATCACGCTGCGTCGGGTCATGAGGGGTTGAATCCGCGCAACGCCCAGTTCCACAGCCTTTTGCACCACCCAGTCCATCTTGTCGCCGGCGGGCAGCGCCTGCGCCAGCGTGACGTGCAGCGGCGGTTCGTTATCGCGTTCGCTAAACGTGGTGAGCGTCGCATGCAATGCGGCTTTGGACGACTTGCCCACAGGATTCAGCGTCGCCAGCCATTCGCCACCGTGTCCATCGAACAGGATCGCCGTGTCGCCAGCGCCGACTTTCAGGACATTGATCGCGTGATGCGCCACCTCGGCAGGCAGCTCGACCGTGGCGCCGGCGGCCAGCGGGAAAGGGCAGAAAAATCTGGATATCATTATTCTGCGATTATCCTCAATATCCGGCGCCAGCGCATGATGTTGACGCTGCCAACCGGCAAGAGAAATCCTTTTGCCGGCTGGGCGGTGATGCCATGGCGCCGTGCGTTAAAATCGTCCGCCTATGTCTGCTCCCCCGCAATTCATCCATCTTCGCCTGCACAGCGAATACTCGATCAGCGACGGCATTACGCGCCTTGACGCGGCCATCGCGCGGGCGGTGGCAGACCGGCAACCGGCACTGGCGCTGACTGACCTGGCCAATCTGTTCGGCATGGTCAAGTTTTATTCGGCGGCGCGCAGCCAGGGCGTCAAGCCCATCATCGGCTGCGATGTGTGGATTGATGACGAACCCTCGGCGCATGCGGAAACGCGGACGACACCCGCGCGGCTGTTGCTGCTGGTCAAGAATTCGGCCGGTTATTTGCGACTGTGTGAGCTGTTGTCTGCCGCCTATCTTGGGCCGCGCCGCCATGGCCGCGCGGTGATTTCGCGCGCACAGTTAAGCGATGGTGACAACAGCGGCTTGATTGCGCTGTCCGGCGGGTCGCTGGGCGATGTGGGGCAATTGCTCTCAACCGGCAAGGCGGCGCAGGCTGAAGGCCATGCGCAAGCCTGGGAAAGATTATTTCCCGGCGCTTACTACATTGAAGTGCAGCGGCCGGATGGACGCGCGGTGAATGGTTCACCAGCACAGGAAATGCTGGTCAGCGCCAGCGCCGATCTCGCCGCACGTCTCGGCCTGCCGCTGGTCGCCACGCATCCGATACAGTTTCTCGACCAGGACGACTACAAGGCGCATGAAGCCCGCGTGTGCATTGCCGAAGGCTATGTGCTGGGCGATACGCGGCGGCCAAAAAATTACAGCCCCGAGCAGTATTTCAAGACGCAGGCCGAGATGGCCGAATTGTTCGCCGACCTGCCCGAGGCGCTGGAAAATTCAGTGCATATCGCGCAGCGCTGCAACCTGACGCTGACGCTGGGCAAAAGCCGCCTGCCGGATTTCCCCACGCCGGATGGCCAGCCGCTGGAGGCGTTTCTCGCCAGCGAATCCCACGCAGGCCTCGTGCGGCGGCTGGAACTGCTCTACCCCGATGCGGCCGAACGCGAAAAACAGCATCCCATCTACAGCGCGCGGCTCGACTTCGAAATCAAGACCATCATCCAGATGGGCTTCCCCGGTTATTTCCTGATCGTCGCCGACTTCATCAGCTGGGCCAAGCGCAATGGCGTGCCGGTCGGGCCGGGACGCGGTTCCGGCGCGGGTTCGCTGGTGGCTTACAGCTTGGGCATCACCGATCTTGACCCGCTGCGTTATGAGCTGCTGTTCGAGCGCTTCCTGAATCCCGAGCGCGTTTCGATGCCTGACTTCGACATCGACTTCTGCCAGGATGGGCGCGACCGCGTCATTGATTACGTCAAGAAAAAATATGGCGCGCACGCCGTATCGCAGATCGCGACTTTCGGCACGTTGGCGGCCAAGGCGGTGATCCGCGATGTTGGCCGCGTACTCGATCTGGGTTTCAATTTCGTCGACCAGTTCGCCAAGCTGATTCCCAACGAGCTGGGCATCACCCTCGAACTCGCGCTGGAAAAGGAACCGTTGATACGCCAGCGCATCAACAGCGAAGAAGAAATTGCCGAGCTGTGGGCGCTGGCCACCAAGCTCGAAGGCCTGACGCGCAATGTCGGCATGCATGCCGGCGGCGTCTTGATCGCCCCCGGCAAGCTGACCGACTTTTGCCCGTTGTACGCCGCCGCCGGCGCCGATTCGGTGATCTCGCAATTCGACAAGGATGACGTGGAAAAGGCCGGGCTGGTGAAGTTCGACTTTCTCGGCCTGCGCACCTTGTCGATTCTCGATGAGGCGGTGCGCCTGGTGCAGGAAGTCGACGGTGTGCACATTGATTTGGCGACCCTGCCGCTGGACGACCGCGAGACTTACGACAGGATTTTCAAAACCGCGAACACCACGGCGGTGTTCCAGTTTGAATCCGGCGGCATGAAAGACACACTGGTGCAGGCGCGGCCTGATTGCCTGGATGACCTGATCGCGCTCAACGCGCTGTATCGTCCGGGGCCGATGGACTTCATCCCCGACTATATCG
>JBAQUE010000138.1:0-16175 GCA_049297315.1 Rugosibacter sp. | reverse complement strand
TTCGGAAACCGCGCTGAAGGAAACGGCGCTGATGACCATTGATGAAATCAACAAGTCCGGTGGCGTGATGGGCAAGAAACTGGAAGCCGTGGTGGTCGATCCTGCTTCCAACTGGCCGTTGTTTGCTGAAAAGGCTCGGCAACTATTAACCCAGGATAAAGTTGATGTGGTTTTTGGCTGCTGGACATCGGTATCCCGCAAATCGGTGAATCCGGTGTTCAAGGAACTCAACGGCCTGCTGTTTTATCCGGTGCAGTATGAAGGTGAGGAACTGGAAAAGAATGTGTTCTACACCGGCGCCGCGCCTAACCAGCAGGCGATTCCCGCGGTGGAATACCTGATGAGCAAGGATGGCGGCTCGGCCAAGCGCTTTGTCCTGCTGGGCACTGACTATGTCTATCCGCGCACGACCAACAAGATCCTCCGCGCCTTCCTGAAATCCAAGGGCGTGGCCGATGCCGACATCATGGAGGACTATACGCCCTTTGGCCACTCCGATTACCAGACCATCATCGCCAAGATCAAGAAGTTCGCTGCCGAAGGCAAGAAGACGGCCGTGGTGTCGACGATTAACGGTGACTCGAATGTGCCGTTCTACAAGGAACTGGGCAATGCGGGCCTGAAGGCGACCGAGGTGCCGGTGGTGGCGTTCTCGGTGGGTGAAGAAGAGCTGCGCGGCGTGGATGCCAAACCGCTGGTTGGGCATTTGGCCGCCTGGAACTATTTCATGTCGATCAAGAATCCGACCAATGCCAAGTTCATCAAGATGTATAAAGGCTGGGCCAAGAAGCAGAAGCTGCCAAATGCGGATACGGTCGTCACCAATGACCCGATGGAAGCCACTTATATTGGTATCCACATGTGGAAGCAGGCCGTTGAAAAGGCCAAGAGCACGGATGTGGATAAGGTGATTGCCGCGATGGGCGGGCAGAAGTTCAAGGCGCCATCGGGATTCGAGATCGAGATGGATGCCAAGAACCATCACTTGCACAAACCTGTCTTCATTGGCGAGATCAAGGCTGATGGCCAGTTCAATGTGGTCTGGAAAACCAAAGGCCCGGTCAAGGCGCAACCTTGGTCGCCTTATATTGTCGGCAACGACAAGAAGAAGGATGAACCTGAAATGTAAGCGCAGGGCCATCCGGGGTACGGCAACGGTCGAGGGTCCGCTGCCGTACCTTTTTTCAACGGCGATATGGCGTATGGCGCCGTATCACCAGCGCCGACTTTTCGGAATCTCATGCGACATTTCCTCTTCCTGTTTTTCGGCTGCATAGCCATTTTATCCAGCGGTATCAGCCATGCGGCACTGGATGTTGCGGTAGTCAGGCAACTCGCCGCAGAAGAATCTGAAGACAAGATTGCCGCCATCCAGCAACTTGGCCAGGCTGCCGATCCGGCCGCATTGGCCGTATTGAAAGCATTGAACGATGATGCCTTGTATGCCGCCAATGGACGCATCCTGATCGTGGCTGACGACAAGGCCACAGATGCCGCCACAGGCGAGGCGCTGCCTTCCGTACCCGATGATGCCGAAGGCATTTCAATCAATAACCGAATCCGCGCTGTGCTGGCCAATGTCATCGCCGGGTTGCGGCTGTTTGATGCCGACCGCACGGTGCGTCTGGCGGCCACGCGCGAACTGCAATCAAATGTTGATCCTGACATGGCGCCGTTGCTTTTGCGCGCGCTCGACAAGGAAACCGATCCGGCGATCAAGGCGCTGTTGAAGCTGGCTTATGCCCAGGCATCTCTTGGCGCCAGCGACCCAGCCGTACGGCTGGCGGCGGTCAAGGCGCTGGGTGAAAGTTCTGACCCCAGTGTGCGCAGCCTGCTGCTACAGATTACCAAGGCAGCGCATGAGCCGGACGGTGATATCCGCAGCCAGGCCGAGCTCTCCATGCGTGAAATCGATGAGCGATTGCAAATCAGCAATCTTGTCGGGCAACTGTTTACCGGGCTGAGCCTGGGCAGCATCCTGCTGCTGGCCGCCCTTGGGCTGGCCATCACCTATGGCGTGATGGGCGTGATCAACATGGCGCACGGCGAGCTGCTGATGGTCGGCGCTTATGCCACCTATGGCATGCAGTCGGTATTCCGCAGCAAGTTTCCTGAATTGATTGATTGGTATCTGGTCGCCGCGATTCCGGTGGCATTCTTCGCGGCGGCGATTGTCGGCATGCTCATGGAGCGCACGGTGATCCGCTGGCTGTATGGCCGCGCGCTGGAAACCTTGCTCGCCACCTGGGGATTGTCATTGATCCTGATTCAAGCGGCGCGGGTATTGTTCGGTGCGCAGAATGTGGAAGTATCGAATCCGACATGGATGTCGGGCGGATTTGAATTTATGGCCAATGTCCAGTTGCCGTTTAACCGGGTGGTGATCATTGGCTTCTCGCTCTTTGTGCTGGCATTGGTTTGGGTGCTGATGAACAAGACGCGGCTGGGCATGTTCGTCCGTGCGGTGACGCAGAACCGCACGATGGCCGGTTGTGTCGGTGTGCCGACGGCGAAGATCGATACGCTGGCATTCGGCCTCGGCGCAGGGATTGCCGGACTGGGTGGCGTGGCGCTGTCGCAGATTTCGAATGTCGGCCCGGACATGGGACAGGGCTATATCGTCGATTCCTTCATGGTCGTGGTGCTCGGCGGCGTCGGGCAATTGGCGGGTGCGGTCTGGGCCGCACTGGGGCTGGGCATCGCCACCAAGTTCATCGAAGGCTGGGCCGGTGCGGTGATCGCCAAGATCCTGGTGCTGGTCTTCATCATCATCTTCATCCAGAAACGTCCGCAGGGCTTGTTTGCCTTGAAGGGGCGTTTCGTCGACAACTGAGGCGGGAAATGACGCGGACACCTTTCCTCGTGCGTTTTTTTTCCGCCACCGGCCGGCGCGGCTGGATTGGCCTGGGAGTTTTTGCTCTGATCACGCTGGTGCTGATGCCCTTGTTGCATCTTGTCGTGCCGGCAGGCAATCCGTTGCACGTATCGGATTACATCATTACGTTGACCGGCAAGATACTTTGTTATGCGATTGTCGCGGTGGCGATGGATTTGATCTGGGGCTACACGGGCATACTTTCCCTGGGCCATGGCGTGTTCTTCGCGCTGGGCGGCTATGCTTTTGGCATGTACTTGATGCGGCAGATCGGGCGTGACGGCAGCTATAAATCCGATTTGCCTGATTTCATGGTGTTTCTCGACTGGAAGGAACTGCCCTGGTACTGGGCGGGCAGCGACAGCATGTTGTGGACGATTCTCCTCGTGCTCGTTGTGCCTGCCTTGCTGGCCTTCATTTTTGGCTTTTTCGCCTTCCGCTCGCGCATCAAGGGCGTGTATTTTTCCATCATCACGCAGGCCATGACATATGCCTTCATGCTGCTGTTCTTCCGCAACGAAACCGGTTTTGGCGGCAACAACGGGTTTACTGACTTCAAACGTATTCTCGGTTTCGGCATCACCACGCCGGAAATGCGCGTGACCTTGTTTGCGCTGTCAGCACTGACGCTGATGGCCGTGCTGGTGCTTGGCCGCTATCTGGTCACATCCAAGTTTGGCCGCGTGCTTACCGCCATCCGCGATGCCGAGACGCGGGTCATGTTCATCGGCTACAACCCGTTGTGGTACAAGTTGTTCATCTGGACCTTATCCGCCATGCTGTGCGCCATTGCCGGTGCGCTGTATGTGCCGCAGGTCGGCATCATCAATCCGTCGGAAATGAGCCCCGCCAATTCGATCGAGATCGCCATCTGGGTCGCTGTCGGCGGCCGGGGTACGCTGATCGGGCCGGTGCTCGGCGCCTTCATCGTGAATCTGGCCAAGAGTTACTTCACGGTGGCCTTCCCTGAATACTGGCTATTCTTTCTCGGCGCCTTGTTTGTTGGCGTGACGCTGTGGCTGCCGCGCGGCGTGGTCGGCCTGTGGCGCACGATACAGGACAAGAGGGCTGCGCGATGAATCTTGAAAACAGCTTGCCAAAGCCAAAACAGCAATCCGCAGGCGCTGGTACCGGGAGCCACATCCTCGCGCCGGACGAACTTGACCTGTCGCACAGGGTCATCCTGTATCTGGATGGGATCAGCGTGAGTTTCGATGGTTTCAAGGCGCTGAACAAGCTGAGCATGGAAATTGACGCTGGCGAATTGCGCTGCATCATCGGCCCCAATGGCGCGGGCAAGACCACGATGATGGATGTGATTACCGGTAAAACGCGGCCCGATGCGGGACGCTGTTTTTTTGGTCAGACGATTGATCTGACGCGCATGACCGAACCGCAGATTGCCCATGCGGGTATCGGCCGCAAGTTTCAGAAACCAACCATTTTTGAAGCGCATACGGTTTTCGATAATCTTGAACTGGCACTAAAGACTGATAAAAGTGCCTGGCATAGCCTGTTTGCGACTGTGGATGATGAGGTGCGCGACCGCATCAGCGATACCTTGCGCACTATCCGCCTGGATACAGAAGCCAACCGGCCGGCGGGTTTGCTCTCACATGGCCAGAAGCAATGGCTGGAGATTGGCATGTTGCTGATCCAGGAACCCAAGTTGCTGCTGCTGGATGAGCCGGTGGCCGGCATGACGGACGACGAAACGGCGCGCACCGGCGAGCTGTTCAAATCGCTGGCCGGCAAGCATTCGCTGGTGGTGGTCGAGCATGACATGGCGTTCATCGAACAGCTCGGCGGCAAGGTGACGGTATTGCATGAAGGCTCGGTGCTTGCGGAAGGCGACCTGGCGGCGGTGCAAAATGACGAGCGCGTGATCGAAGTTTATTTGGGAAGATAAAGATGTTGATCGTCGACCAGCTCAATCAGTATTACGGCGGCAGCCACATCCTGCGCAATGTCGGCTTTGATGCGCCGCCGGGCAAGGTTACGACCCTGCTTGGACGCAATGGCGTGGGCAAGACCACGCTGCTCAAATGCCTGATGGGCTTGGTGCCATCCAGATCAGGCACGATGCGGTTTGAGGAACGTGAAATCACTCGCATGCCTGCTTATGCCCGCGCACGTGCGGGCATTGGCTATGTGCCGCAGGGACGTGAGATTTTTCCGCGCCTGACGGTGGAAGAAAACCTGCTGATGGGCATGGCGGGTTTGCCGGGCAGGCGCAAATTGCCGGAACGTATTTTTGAACTCTTCCCGGTACTGAAAAGCATGTTGCGGCGGCGAGGCGGTGATCTTTCCGGCGGCCAGCAACAGCAACTGGCGATTGGCCGTGCGCTGGCGATGAATCCGCGCCTGTTGATTCTGGACGAGCCGACCGAAGGCATCCAGCCGTCGATCATCAAGGACATTGAAAAAGCGATACGCGTTGTCGCCAACAGCCGGACAAAAAACGAGCAGGAAGAAATCAAGGATGCCATCCGCAAGGTGGCGGAAACCGGCGAAGTCGCCATCCTGCTGGTTGAGCAATACTACGACTTCGCGCGGGCGCTGGCCGACTTCTATCTGGTGATGGAGCGCGGCGAAATCATCAAGCGCGGCGTCGGGGCCGACATGGAGAAGGACGGGGTGCGCGAAGCGCTGGCTGTCTGATGTAGACGTTATGATTCGGCCATGCATCCCGCTGAACCCATTACTCCCTGCTGGCTGGCGGCGCTCGATCTGGATTTCGAACGGCGCGGTGCGGCGACGGTTCTCGCCAGCCGCAAACACTACGGCCCCTTGCGTGTTCAGAAAGCCTTGTATCCGGAAGGCGCGGATATCTGCCATGCCATTGTCCTGCACCCGCCGGCGGGCATCGCGGGTGGCGACCGCTTGCAGATCAATGCGACGGCCGGTGCGAAGGCGCACGCGTTGCTCACTACGCCCGGTGCGGGTAAATGGTATCGCTCGGGCGGTGCTTGCGCGGAGCAGGCCGTGACCATAAAAGTCGGCGCTGGCGGGACGGCGGAATGGTTGCCGCAAGAGAGCATTTTGTTCACCGGCGCCGAGGCGAACATGCACACCACGGTGGAACTGGCCGCAGGCGCGCGCTTCATTGGTGTCGAGACGCTGTGTTTTGGCCGCCGTGCGAGTGGCGAAACATTCGACAAGGGTAGTGCGCGGCTGGGTACGGATATCCTCATCGAAGGCATACCGTTGTGGCGGGAACGCGGAATGATTGAAGGCGGCGCGGCATTGATGAGTTCGCCTGCCGGTTTGGCTGGCTACAGCGTGTGCAGCACCATGCTCGCGGCAGGGGCGGATATCCCGCCAGAAACGCTGGCCGCTTGCCGCCAGATCACGGTGACTGAAACAGGTTCACGTTCTGGCATGAGCGCCATGCCAAAGCTTTTCGTCGGCCGTTACCTCGGACATTCGCCAGAGGCAGCACGCCACTGGTTCGTTGAACTCTGGCGCCATCTGCGGCCTGCGCTATTGGGCCGCGAGATGGCCATGCCGCGCATCTGGCATACATGAAAAGAATTTGAGGGAAAATTGATGGAACTCACCCCGCGCGAAAAAGACAAGCTGCTGATTTTTACCGCCGCGCTGCTGGCCGAACGCCGCAAGGCGCGCGGCCTCAAACTCAATTATCCCGAAGCGGTGGCTTTCATTAGTGCAGCAATTCTTGAAGGCGCACGGGATGGACAGACTGTCGCCGAGCTGATGAGTTATGGCGCAACCCTGCTGAGCCGCGCTGACGTGATGGAAGGTATCCCCGAGATGATTCCCGATATTCAGGTAGAAGCGACTTTCCCCGATGGCACCAAGCTGGTGACCGTGCATCACCCGATTATTTAAGGAGACTGCCATGCAAAAAATCATGCTGCTGCTGATTCGCCATCCTCGTCTGGCCCCATTTCCCGGGCTGGGTGTCGCCACATTGGATATTGGTCTTTTCGCTGCATGAATCTCCGCATGATTCCGGGACAAATGGATATCGCCGCTGGCGAGATCGAGATCAATATCGGCCGCCGCACCTGTGTGGTGGCAGTTTCCAATACAGGCGACCGGCCGATTCAGGTCGGTTCCCACTACCATTTTTTTGAAACCAACGAGGCCTTGGCTTTTGATCGGCCGCAGGCGCGTGGCATGCGGCTGAACATTGCGGCCGGCACCGCCGTGCGTTTCGAGCCGGGGCAGATGCGTACGGTGGAGCTGGTGGACTACGCGGGCGAACGCAAGGTTTATGGCTTCCAAGGCAAGGTGCAGGGAGCGCTGGAATGAAGATCGCCAAGCAAGCCTATGCCGAAATGTTCGGCCCGACAACGGGTGATCGTGTGCGCCTCGCCGATACCGAACTCTGGATCGAGGTGGAAAAGGATTACACGATCTACGGCGACGAGGTGAAGTTCGGCGGCGGCAAGGTGATCCGCGATGGCATGGGGCAGGGACAGAAACTGGCTAGGGATGTGGCCGATACGGTGATTACCAATGTGCTGATCGTGGATGCGGTGCAAGGCATCGTCAAGGCAGATATTGGGTTAAAGAGCGGCATGATTGCCGCCATCGGCAAGGCGGGGAATCCCGATGTGCAGCCAGGGGTGACGATCGCCATTGGTGCGGGCACCGAAATCATCGCCGGTGAAGGCATGATTATCACGGCGGGCGGGCTGGACGTGCATATCCATTTCATCTGCCCGCAGCAGATAGAAGAAGCGCTGATGTCGGGCGTCACCACCATGCTTGGCGGTGGCACCGGCCCGGCCACAGGCACTTTCGCCACGACCTGCACGCCGGGGCCGTGGCATATCCATGCCATGCTCTCGGCCGCGGAAGCCTTTCCGATGAACCTGGGTTTTCTGGGCAAGGGCAATGCCTCGCTGCCCGGCCCCTTGCGTGAACAAGTCGAGGCTGGCGTGATTGGGCTCAAGCTGCACGAAGACTGGGGCACAACACCGGCGGCAATTGACAACTGTTTGACCGTGGCGGACGAGATGGATGTGCAGGTGGCGATTCACACCGACACGTTGAACGAATCCGGTTTTGTTGAATCGACGCTGGCCGCTTTCAAGGGCCGCACCATCCATACGTATCACACCGAAGGCGCGGGCGGCGGCCATGCGCCGGACATCATCAAGGCGGCCTCCTTGCCCAACGTGCTGCCCAGTTCGACCAACCCGACGCGGCCTTATACGGTCAATACCATCGACGAGCATCTCGACATGCTGATGGTCTGCCACCACCTTGACCCGGCGATTGCCGAAGACGTGGCGTTCGCTGAATCGCGCATCCGCCGCGAGACGATTGCCGCCGAGGACATCCTGCATGACCTCGGTGCTTTTTCGATGATCTCCTCGGATTCGCAGGCCATGGGGCGTGTCGGTGAAGTGATAGTGCGCACATGGCAGACTGCGCACAAAATGAAAGTGCAGCGCGGCGCGTTGAAGGAAGACACGGCGAGGAACGACAACTTCCGCGTCAAGCGCTACATCGCCAAGTACACCATCAACCCGGCGCTCACCCACGGCATCGCGCACGTAGTCGGCTCCATCGAGGTCGGCAAGCTCGCCGATCTCGTGCTGTGGAAACCTGCTTTTTTCGGCGTCAAGCCCAGCTTGATAATCAAAGGTGGCATGATCGCAGCCGCAGCGATGGGCGACCCGAATGCCTCGATCCCCACGCCGCAACCGGTGCACTATCGGCCCATGTTCGGCAGTTTTGGCGGTGGGCTGAAAACTTCGCTGACCTTTGTATCGCAGGCATCACTGAAAAACCCGGACGTGCAGTCCCTGGGCCTGAAAAAACGCCTGGAGCCAGTCAAAAATTGCCGCAAGATTACCAAGGCCGACATGCTGCATAACAGCGCCACGCCCATCATCGAAGTGGATACCGAAACCTATGCCGTGCGGGCAGATGGTGAACTACTGGTTTGCGAGCCAGCCAAGATCCTGCCGATGGCGCAAAGATATTTTCTCTTCTGACATGATCGTTATCGAACAATTGGCGGCGTCCCACGCGCCAGCAACCGAAAAACTGGAACTGCCTTTCGAGCTGCGCAGCAAGAGCCGCTTGCGTACCCATTTGGTGAACGATGAGGAGTGCGGGCTGTTTCTTGAGCGGGGTACTGTCCTGCGTGGCGGCGACAAACTTGTTGGCAACGATGGCCGAATTGTGGAAGTCATCGCCGCAGCCGAAAAAGTCATGGAGGCGCGCAGCGGTGATCCGTTATTGCTGGCGCGTGCGGCATATCACTTGGGTAACCGTCATGTGCCTGTGCAAGTGGGCAGTGGGTTTTTGCGCTTTGGCTACGACCACGTGCTGGGGGAGATGGTGCGTGGTTTGGGTTTGCTGCTGATTGAGACCGAAGCACCGTTCGAGCCGGAAAGCGGTGCTTATGGCCAGAGCGGCAGCCACGGCGGTCACGCGCATCCGCATGGCCACAGCGCCGATGGCGAAGGCAAGGGGCCGCGCATTCATGACATGGTGCAATACGTTCAATCGACCAAACTTGCCAAATGATGAATACTTCGCTAACCCGTCTGCTGCAACTGGTCAGCCCAACGCTGCCCATCGGCGCTTACAGCTATTCGCAGGGGCTGGAATGGGCGGTGGAAAGCGGGATGGTCAAAAGCGAGGAAGAGGCCCACCAATGGATAGGCGATTGTCTGGAATATGGCATGGCGCGCTTCGAGGCGATCTATCTTGCGCACATGATGGTTGCCTGGAACCAGAACGATACTGCTCGCTTGATCCAGCTGGATGCTGAATTCACCGCCAGTCGTGAAACGCTGGAGTTGCGTTCGGAAACCCTGCAAATGGGTTACTCAATGGCTAAGCTGTTGAGCGATTTGCCGGGTTTTCCGGCGGATGTTCTGGCGGAATTTTCACCGCGCAGTTTTCCGCTGGCCTGGAGTTGCGCCGCCGCCCATTGGAAAATTCCGGTCGAGGAAGCCATCGCCGCCTATTTGTGGGCATGGACCGAGAATCAGGTGATGGCGGCGATCAAGACGGTACCGCTTGGCCAGACGGCGGGGCAACGTTTGCTGCTGGCGCTGGGCGAACGCCTGACTGATTTGGCCAAACAGATTGTGCTGGCGCCATTGGAGTCCAGCGCCAATTTCCTGCCCATGTTCGCGATCAGCAGCAGCCTCCACGAAACCCAATACAGCCGGATCTTCCGCTCATGAATACACTTTCCGATAAAAACTCCAGACTGCTCCGCGTTGGCATTGGCGGCCCGGTCGGCTCTGGCAAGACGGCGCTCACGCTGGCGTTGTGCCTCGCGCTGCGCGATAAATACAACATCGCCGTGGTGACCAACGATATTTACACCGAAGAAGATGCCCAGTTTCTGGTACGCAATGAGGCGCTGGAACCGGCGCGGATTATTGGCGTGGAAACCGGCGGCTGCCCGCATACCGCGATACGCGAAGACGCCAGCATCAATCTGGAAGCGGTTGACCGGCTGAATCTCCGCTTTCCCGATCTTGATGTGGTGTTCGTGGAAAGCGGTGGCGATAATCTGGCGGCGACCTTCAGCCCGGAACTTTCCGACTTGACCATTTATGTGATCGATGTCGCCGCCGGCGAAAAAATTCCGCGCAAAGGCGGCCCCGGCATTACCCGCTCCGACTTGCTGGTGATCAACAAGATCGACCTGGCGCCGATGGTTGGCGCATCGCTGGAAGTCATGGCGACGGATACCAAGCGCATGCGTGGTCAGCGTCCGTTTGTATTTACCAATCTCAAGACAGGGCATGGACTGGAAACCATCGTGGCTTTCATCGAGCGCCAAGGCATGCTTGCCTGATACATCAGGGCAAGCGCATGAACCTTATGTCCGCAGAGTTGAGCGCGGCATAAATCCGAGGTTGTCGCGATGAGCCCGGATACAGGGGCGTTAAAAATCAGTGCTGGTGATCTGCGTTCTGTGGAATTTTTCAGGCGATGTCTGGCCGCAGGTCGGCGAGCACCTCACGGAATTGCTCCAATGCCGCTTCGAGGTCATCCACGATCTCCTGCGCGATTACTTCGGGCGCAGGCAGATTATCCGAATCCGCCAGCGCTTCGTCCCTGAGCCAAAAAATGTCGAGGCTGGCTTTGTCTCGGGCAGCCAGTTCTTCGTAATCATAGGCGCGCCAGCGGCCATCGGGGCCGGAACCTGAGGCAGAGTCTGCCTCAGGCGACCAGGTTGGCATGCGGGCGTGGCGGTTGGCCGGGTTGTACAGGGTGACGAATTCCATCAGGTCTTCAACCCGCATTGGATTGGTTTTCAGCGTGAAGTGCTGGTTGGTGCGCAGATCGTAAATCCAGAGCTTCTTGGTCCACGGTGTTTCCGAAGCCGGCTTTTTGTCGAAGAACAATACGTTCGCCTTGACGCCCTGGGCATAGAACAGGCCGGTAGGCAGGCGCAGCAGGGTATGCACCTCGCATTCATGCAGCAGTTTCCGGCGGATGGTTTCGCCTGCGCCACCCTCGAACAGCACATTGTCCGGCACCACCACGGCGGCACGGCCGTGGATATCGAGCAGCGTCTTGATGTGCTGCACGAAGTTAAGCTGCTTGTTCGAAGTGGTCGCCCAGAAGTCATCGCGCTCGATGATGTCTTTCTCGGTTGTCGTCTTGCCGTCCTCGCCGACGATCACCGTGCTGCTTTTCTTGCCGAAGGGCGGATTGGCCAGCACCACCTGGTAACGCTCGCCGGGATCGGTGGCCAGTGCATCGGTCACCTTGACCGGTACGCCAGCTTCCGAGCCGATGCCATGCAGCATCAGGTTCATGGCGCAGACGCGCGCCGTTGCCTGCACCAGCTCCCAACCCATGAAAGCGTCATTCTTGAGGTGGCGCTTCTCGGCGGTGGTCAGATGTGGATTCTCATGCGTGATGTAGTGGTGCGCCGCCAGCAAAAAGCCGCCTGTGCCGCAGGCCGGATCGCAAATCCGCTCGCCGGGCTTCGGTGCGATGCAGGTCACCATCGCCTGGATCAGCGCGCGCGGCGTGAAATACTGCCCCGCGCCGGACTTCGTATCCTGCGCGTTCTTTTCCAGCAGGCCCTCGTAGGCGTCGCCCTTCACGTCCACGTTCAGCGACGACCAATTCTCGCTGTCGATCAGGTCGGCAATCACCCGCGTCAGCTTGGCCGGGTCCTGGAACTTGTTCTGCGCCTTGGCGAAGATCAGCCCCAGCGTGCCCTTCTGTTTGCCCAGTTCGTCGAGCGCATGGCGGTAGTGGTCGAAGAGTTCGTCGCCACTTTTCGCCAGCAGCGTCGGCCAGGCGTAGTCGGCCGGGACGAGGCTTGCCTGGTTGTAGGGCGGGCGCGAACGCTCGTCCGCCATCTTGAGGAACAACAGATAGGTGAGCTGCTCGACATAATCGCCATACGACATGCCGTCGTCGCGCAACACGTTGCAGTAGTTCCAGAGTTTCTGGACGAGGGTGGAAGCGTTCATGCGGGTTTGATAGGAGGTAAGGCTTCAAGTCGTTCTGCCACTCTCTGGCAGGCGGCAATCAAGTCAGCGACCAGGCGCTCATCCACGTTGAGATCGCCCTCGTATTCGCCGAGGTTACGCACATCGTGGCACTTCGCGAGCACGCGCCAGACCTCGGGGCCGAGACCGAGGGTATGCGGCAGCAACTGGAAAACGATGTAACGATTGGTCGAGCGATAGCCCTGGCGGCGCAGTGCGGCGAGACAAAGCGCATGCGCGGCGTTGTAGGCCAGGTCGAAGCGGCCCTCGAGCGAAAGCCCCTCGTTTGCCGCATCCTTGAGTCGCGCCAGGCCGGAACGGCACAGCCCCATGAATTCCTTCGCATCCGGCGGCTCCGTCTTCAGCGGCTTGCCGATGCCAGTCAGGTTCTCAAACGGCGAGGGCATCTTCGTCGCCGATCAACCAGAGCTTGGGTTGGACCAGCACCCGCGTGACGAAAGCGTTGTCGTCGGCGATACGCTTTGCCAATTCCTTGCGGGTCATCAAGGTTGGATTCACCGGCCGGCCAAGCCGGGCGCCGACTTCTTCGAGAACGGCAAACACACCCGCGTAACTCAACGTGTCACTGATCAGCATCAGGTCGATGTCGCTCGCCGCCGTATCCTGCCGCTTCGCCACCGAGCCGTAGACGAAAGCGGCCTTTATCTTCTTCGCCAGTGGTGCGAGCGCCTCGCGGAGAGGTTCGGCAAGGCCGACCGTCTTTTGCGCGATGCCGCACAACTCGGCGTAGATCGGCGAATCCGGGTTGGCGCGGTAGTGCTTCTGGTTGCCAAGCGGATGCACCGTCACCAAGCCGCTTTGCGCCAGCCGCGCCAGCTCGCGCTGCACCGCGCCCGAGCCGGCGCCAGTGAGGCCGATCAGCTCCGTGGCGTAGAAACTGCGCCCCGGCTGGCCGAAGATCAGGCCGAGCACGCGCTGCTGCGTGCCTGAAAACAGCGCATCGGCGAGGCTCACCGGTGAGTTGGGTGCTGCGGTTCTTATGCCCATTTTGGGAATGTTAATGCCTGAAATGGGCATGGTCAACCATTGTGAAAGTCGGCGCTGATGAAGCCCCTGCGCTACAGGGCGGTCGAGCAGAAGACGCTCTCCTCGCCGTAGCGGATGGCGAGACGGCGGGTGAGTGCGCATTACTTCGCCACTCCCTCGATTGCCTCCGGCACGAACACCTGGCGCAGGGGTGTCCAGTCACAGACTACGCCGCTCGTGCGAACCCGAGTATTGCCTGCTCGTCGTTGGCGACGGCGAATGTAGCGCCGAGAATTTCCAGGTCGCGGCGAACTTCGTCGAATGCGGCATGATGATCCGTGTCCGCCGGTGGTTCGGTGACGGCCAGCAGCATCGCATCGGGCAACGCCTTGACGCGATCCAGGTGTCGCAAGCGACCCAGCCACTGGTTGCCATGATCGAGAATGCGCACCGGATCGTCGTAGGCCAGGTGCATCGGTTTGATGACACGAAGTGCACGACCGGTTTCGTTCAGTTCGGCGAACGGAACGGCAAACTGCAACGTGCCCGTACCAAGCTTTGCCCTGCGGAACCGCTCGCCCAGACCCTCGCGTCGCAACACGCCGCGCACAGCCCGCTCGATCAGCGCCTCGTGATATTCAGGCGTGGCGAAGTCGTGCTCGACGTAATAGTCGAACAATGCCGCCAGCTTTGCTTCCGGCGTATCAGTCATCACTGCGCGAACGGTAGAAAAACGGAACAGCGCCTCGCGCGGCCGTATCAAGTCCTCGAACATCCGCTGCGCGGAGGATTGCCCGGACTCCTCGCCACCTGTCAGTTTGCCGGCCATATCGCGGGTGCGAACCAGCTCTTCCTTGAAAGCGCGCATGCTCTGGACAAACACCCGCCGATCCAGGGTATCGAAGAACGCACCGATCCGGCGCCATTTGTTGGTGAGACGAAAATCGAAATACCGCGCCGTCGGCGCGAACATCGCCACGCCGACATTGGCGAACTCTTCCGTTTCCGCATAGGGCAGAAAGCGAATGATGGAATAGCGAGCGGCGTGGATCATGGCCAGGGCCCTCCATTCGTTACCGCAGAAGCGCAACAAAGCCAGCTTGTTCGAAATGCCGATCATGCGCCAGCGCTTCTGCAATACCACGCTCCTTCATCAGGCCGAAAGATGCGCAGTCCGTAAGGCTCCATTCCTTATCCAGCATCTGTCGATACATGCCGAACGCTTCGCCAAACTGTAGCGATGTTTGCGGCGCGACCTCGATATTCGGGTTGGCCCGGATGGCTTCTACTCCACGAATCGCCATAGCTCGTACCGTAAGCTTGGACAGTCCGGCCAGCAATTCATCGAGCACCATTTCCGAAGTCACGATACGGAACTTGCCTAAGGAACGCGAGAGTTCGTTGGCTCGATTGTTCCAGTCGTCTTTCGGATTCAGTACGGCCACCCAATAGCCTGTATCGGCGAAGACGACCTTCATTGTCGTCCCTCGACACTGCCGTACACCACTTCGTCGATGCGTACCGAGAGGTCTGTCGGCACCGCTTCCCAAGCGTCATCCGGCGCTGATCGTCCAATGGCCCCCAGTTGCTCCCAGATCGGCGCTACGGTTTCGTCATAGGCCGGTTCTTCCGCCGGCGCCAGATCGACGTGGTCCACCCGCGCGAATCGCCTCAACATCCGGTTGGAGGTAGCAAACTCACCAACACCGCGCACGCGCAGACGCGCCGTCTGGTGTTTGTGCAAGGCATCCAGCACCTTGGCCTCATCGGCTGGCGAATATTTTCCCTCCACCAGAGCAGATATCTCACCGCATTGCACCTGAACGGCAAAACGGCCGGGACCAACATTGGCCATGCGTACTTCGCCGACCACGTCTACAACATCTTCGTAGGTGGCGTCTACCCAATTGGCGAGCCGCTTACGTGCTCTTGCCGTGTAGGCAGCCTCGTTGGCGGCGCCACGGGCACAGGTGAACAGAACTTCATCCTCGCGCAAGGTCTTGCCAAAGTTGCGGAACAGCGGAATCACGTTCGACGGCAACCCGGAGGGAAGCAGGTCGTCGGCGTTGGCCGCAGCAATCGCCTGATCGATCAGGGCCACGGCTTCATCGAACTCATCGCCAAGTTCGAGTTCGCCTTGTTCGAGCGGTGGGTGGACACGTTGTAGCGGCACCGTTGCCGAGCCGGGGTCCAAGCGATCGAACTGGAGCCGAAATCCCTCGCCGAAGCCCTTAGGCAGACGCGCACGATCTGGATACTTGCCGCGCCAAAGCGACTTGGCGCATTCCAGTACCAGATCGCGGTAGGCGATCAGTTCCTGGGTGCATTCCACATCCAGCGCATGTCCGTCAAAGCGCTCGCCGTCAAAGCGCAGCGAGGCAAGTTCAATAGTTGTATCTATAGCCATGGTACGAATCCTCCAATCTGCCTATTGTCCCCCAGCGGGTACGGATGAGAAAGCGGTTTTCAGAATCGCCTGCCGCAACCCCTGCGCGTACTTGAGGTTGAGTTCGATAGGACTCGTGTCTTGCGATAACTGGTTCACGAAGATCAGTCCTTTATACCGGCTGACAAATCAACCTTTCTTGCTACAACCCCAAGGCGCGAATTTCGATGCATCGAGCGTCGGGCATGCTCTATCAAGTTCAACATTTCCCTGGCAGCGTCGCGGTTCTGATTGGATGGCGATTCATTCTCTGCAAGCGCTTTTAACTCCGCCACACGAGCAGCGATCCGATTCTCGTTTTCGTCGGATGAAATTAAGAATGCCTCGATGAACTGCCCCGAACGACTAGCCGCGAGATTCTTGCCAGCAGGGAAAGATTCCAGATACGACATCACATCCTTTGGAC
>JBAQUE010000137.1:0-1531 GCA_049297315.1 Rugosibacter sp. | reverse complement strand
GCCCTGGCGGCCTTCGAAATTGCGGTTCGAGGTCGACGCGCAGCGCTCGCCCGGCGACAGGCGGTCATCATTCATCGCCAGGCACATCGAACAACCCGGCTGCCGCCATTCAAACCCGGCGGCGGTGAAAATCCTGTCCAGCCCCTCGGCCTCAGCCTGTTCCTTGACCAGCCCGGAACCCGGCACCACCATGGCCAGCTTCACATTGGCTGCCACATGGCGGCCCTGGGCGACGCTTGCCGCCGCACGCAAATCCTCGATGCGCGAGTTGGTGCAGGAACCGATGAACACCTTGTCAATCGCAATGTCCTTGATCGGTGTACGCGCTGCCAGCCCCATGTATTCCAGCGCGCGGGCAACGCCTTCACGCTTCACCGGATCGCTGAAATCCTCCGGCGACGGCACGGCGGCATCAATACCCGCCACCATTTCCGGCGAGGTGCCCCAGGTCACTTGCGGTGCGATTTGCGCAGCATCCAGTTCCACCACCGCATCAAACTGCGCATCGGCATCGGACACCAGCGTGCGCCAGGCAGCGACCGCCTTGTCCCAGGCTTCGCCTTGTGGGGCAAATGTGCGGCCTTTGAGGTACTCAATGGTTGTCTCATCCACCGCGATGAAGCCGACGCGGGCGCCCGCTTCAATCGCCATGTTGCACACCGTCATGCGGCCTTCCATCGACAGCGCACGGATCGCCGAACCGGCGAACTCGATCGCGTAACCTGTGCCGCCGGCCGTGCCGATCTTGCCGATCAGCGCCAGCACAAGGTCTTTCGCCGTCACGCCAGCGCCGACTTTTCCTTCGATGCGCACCAGCATCGCCCTGGATTTTTTCTGCAACAGGCATTGCGTGGCCAGCACATGCTCGACTTCCGAGGTGCCGATGCCATGCGCCAGGCAGCCAAACGCGCCATGCGTCGAGGTATGCGAATCGCCGCACACCACGGTCATGCCGGGCAGCGTCGCGCCATGCTCCGGGCCGATCACATGCACGATGCCCTGATGCTTGTCCTTGAACGGGAAATACGCCAGCGCGCCGACTTCATGGATATTGGCGTCCAGCGTTTCCACCTGCTGGCGCGAGATCGGATCTTCAATGCCGCGCTCCCAATGCGTCGTCGGCGTGTTGTGGTCGGCCGTGGCGACAATCGATGACACGCGCCAGGGCTTGCGCCCGGCCAGCTTCAAGCCTTCAAACGCCTGCGGACTGGTGACTTCGTGCACCAGATGGCGGTCGATGTACAGCAAGGTCGTGCCGTCCTCTTCGGTATGGACGACATGGCTTGCCCAGAGTTTGTCGTAAAGCGTTTGGGACATGGTGGCAGAAGCAAATGATGGCTGAAATTAGCGGCCGATTATCGCACAGCTTCAGGCTTGACATGGGCCAGCGGACCGCCCGGAATGCCACGCCACACCAGCAACAGGCCGATCAGCGCCAGCGCTGACGCGGCGCTGAACGCCACCCCTGCCCCGCCGCTGGCCCACAGCACGCCGGCCAGCAGCGCGCCGAGCAAACCGCCCAGCCCATAGG
>JBAQUE010000136.1:0-4573 GCA_049297315.1 Rugosibacter sp. | reverse complement strand
TGGTTGCGCTGGAAAGGCGCATAAAGCTCGCGCATCAGCTCGATGGCGCGTATGTCTTCAGCGCCGATGATAATGCGGTCAGGCTTCATGAAATCCTGTACCGCCGCGCCTTCCTTGAGGAATTCGGGATTCGAGACCACGCTGAAATCAATGCTGGCGCCGCGCGCCTTCAACTCATCGGCAATCGCCGCGTGCACCTTGTCCGCCGTACCCACGGGAACGGTGGACTTATCCACGATGACTTTGTAACCCTGCATGTGGCGGCCGATGTTACGCGCGGCGGCGAGCACATATTGCAGGTCGGCCGAACCGTCTTCATCGGGCGGGGTACCCACGGCGATGAATTGCAACACACCGTGGTCAACGGCCTCCGCAATGTCGGTGGTAAATCGCAGCCGGCCAGCAGCAGCGTTCTTCTGCACCATCGCCTCCAGCCCTGGCTCATGGATCGGGATGCCGCCTTGCTGGAGCACGCGGATTTTCGCCACGTCCACATCCAGGCACAAGACATCATTGCCGACATCAGCCAGGCAAGCGCCAGAGACAAGGCCAACATAACCAGTACCAATAACTGTAATTTTCATGGGCGGATTAAAGTGTGATGTCGAATTCTTCGGTACGCTTCGGCGGATAGGTTTCCCAGCCGCCACAGCCGGGGCAACGCCAATAGAACTGGCGCGCCTTGAAGCCGCACGCATTGCAGCGATAACGCGCAACGCGGCGGGTATGCGTATGGATCAAATTTTTGACCAGCTCAAGATCGGCGCGGTGGGCAATCGGCGAAACCAGGATCTGCGCCTCGAGAAATTTTTCCAGCCCGAGCAGCGTGGGGTTGCGCCGCATCTCGTCGCGCACCAGTTGATAGGCCGCCTCGACATGTTCATCTTCCAGTTCGGCGCGCAGCAAGACTTCCAGCAAATCCAGCGAAGGATGGCGTTCCAGCCAGGCGCGCAATAGCTGCATGCCATCCGCTTTGCGTCCCAACTGGCGATAGGTCGCCATCACGCGTTCAGCCACCAGCGCGACATACTCCGGACTGTATTGCTCGATGCGCTTCCAATATTCCAGCGCCGTCTCGCCAGCGCCGACTTTTGCCTCCAAGTCGCCCAGCAAGAGCAAAGCGCGCACGCATTTGCGGTTACTCGCCAAGGCGGTTTCCAGCAGCTGCCGCGCTGCATCATGCTGGCCGTTGATCATTTCATTGGCGGCCATTTCGCAGCGGAATTCGGCGACCTCTTTTTGCCACAGGTGATCGGCATGGTTGGGCAAGGCTTCGGCGATTTCTATGGCCTTGGCCCATTCTTTTTCCTGCTGGTAAATTTCCAGCAAGCTCTTCAGCGCTTCATCATCGCGCGCCGTGCCACGCAACTTGAGAAAAATGTCTTCCGCACGGTCCAGCAAGCCGGCCTTGAGGTAATCCTGGCCCAGTTCGGACAAGGCGTGCAAACGCTGCGCCGCGTCCAGGCCTTCACGTTCAATCAGGTTCTGATGCACGCGGATCGCACGGTCCGTCTCGCCACGGCGGCGGAACAGGCTGCCCAGCGCGAAGTGCATCTCGACGGTTTCCGGATCAATCCGCGCCGCCTCGATGAAGGCTTCGATGGCCTGGTCCGGCTGCTCGTTGAGCAGGAAATTCAGCCCCTTGAAATATGAGTGCGGCAATGCGCGCGACTCGTTCACCAACTGCTTGATGTCAATCCGCGCGGCGATCCAGCCGAGGATGAAAAATCCCGGCAGGGCCAGCAGCCACCAAGGTTCTATTTCCATTGATTTACTTGCGCGCCCTATTGTTTTTGTTACGGCGGAAAACCCCGCTGGCAGCCGTCAGCCCCACCACCGCGCCGCTGGCGAAGGCCGCCAGAATCACCACAGCCACAGGGGCCGTCCATGCGTGGTCAAAGAAAAAACGCAGCGTCACCATGCCGCTGTTTTTGAGCGCCAACCCGAACAGGAAGAAAAACACGGCGGCACGCAGCAACCAGACAAGCAATTTTGAAAAGGCCACCATGTCTACCGCCTCCCATCCGCGGGCAGCAAAAAAAAGCGGCGCATAGTGACAGGCGCCGCCTTGCTTTTTGCCTCAGGGCAATTACCCATGATGCGCATCAACCCGTTCGCGCAGTTCTTTTCCGGCCTTGAAATGGGGCACGTACTTTTCCGGCACGTGCACTTTCTCACCCGACTTTGGATTACGGCCAACCCGCGGTGGCCGATAGCTCAATGAAAAACTGCCAAAGCCGCGGATCTCGATGCGATTGCCGCTCACCAGCGCATCAGAGAGCGCATCGAGCAGAACCTTTACCGCGAAATCAGCGTCTTTCACCCCCAGCTGGGGAAACCGCTCCGCCAGCCGGTTGATCAGCTCCGATTTGGTCATGGACAGGAACGACTTACTGCTGGTTGAGCTTGGCTTTGAGCAAAGCACCCAGGCTGGTGGTGCCCGTGTTGCTGGCGCTTGTAGCGGCGAGTTTCTGGATAGCCTGCGACTGCTCCGCCTGGTCCTTGGCCTTGATCGACAGGTTGATCGAACGCGTCTTGCGATCCACGTTGATGATCAACGCCTCGACCGCATCACCCACCTTCAGGTGCTGGGTCAGGTCTTCGGTGCGGTCGCGCGAGAACTCGGCGACACGCAGATAGCCTTCGACATCATTGCCCAGATCAATCACCGCGCCACGCTGGTCGACGCTCTTCACCGTGCCGGAAACCAGGCTGTTTTTGTCATAGGTCGCGACAAAACTGGTGAAGGGGTCGCCATCCAGCTGCTTGACGCCCAGTGAAATACGCTCCTTGTCGACATCGATCGCCAGCACCACGGCTTCGAGCTCGTCACCCTTCTTGAGGTTCTGCTTGGCCTCTTCGCCGGGCACCGACCATGACAGGTCGGACAGGTGAATCAGGCCATCAATGCCACCGGGCAAACCAATGAAGACACCAAAATCGGTAATCGACTTGATGACGCCGCTGACCTTGTCACCCTTCTTGTGGTTGATTTCGAAATCTTCCCACGGGTTGGGGATGCACTGCTTCATGCCCAGCGAGATGCGGCGGCGGTCTTCGTCAATCTCGAGGATCATCACTTCGACTTCGTCACCCAGCTGCACGACTTTGGTGGGATGGATGTTCTTGTTGGTCCAGTCCATTTCGGAGACGTGCACCAGGCCTTCGATACCCTGTTCGATTTCGACGAAAGCGCCGTAATCGGTGAGGTTGGTGACCTTGCCGAACATGCGCGTGCCGGACGGGTAACGGCGGGCGATGCCCAGCCACGGGTCGTCGCCCAGCTGCTTCATGCCCAGGCTGACGCGGTTCTTTTCCTGGTCGAACTTGAGCACCTTGGCGGTGACTTCATCACCGACATTGACCACTTCGCTGGGATGATGCACGCGGCGCCAGGCCAGGTCGGTAATGTGCAGCAGGCCATCAATGCCGCCCAGATCAACGAACGCACCGTAATCGGTGATGTTCTTGACGATGCCCTTGATGATCGTGCCTTCCTTGAGGTTTTCCAGCATCTGCTGACGGTCTTCCGTCATCGTCGCTTCCATTACCGCACGACGCGAGACGACCACGTTGTTGCGCTTGCGGTCCAGCTTGATCACCTTGAAATCGAATTCCTTGCCTTCAAAAGGCGTGGTGTCCTTGACCGGCCGCGTATCCACCAGCGAACCCGGCAGGAAGGCGCGGATGCCATTGACCATCACGGTCAGGCCACCCTTGACCTTGCCACTGACGAAGCCCTTGACCAGCGTACCGTCGGTCATCGCCTGGTCCAGGTCGTTCCAGGCCGAAATGCGCTTGGCCTTTTCACGCGACAGGCGCGTGGAGCCATAACCATCTTCGAGCATTTCAATCGCCACCTTGACGAAATCGCCCGGTTGCACTTCGAGTTCGCCACGCTCGTTCTGGAATTCTTCAATGGCGATGGAGCTTTCTGATTTGAGGCCGGCATTGACGACCACAAAATTCTGGTCCATCCGGATAACTTCGGCCGTAATCACTTCACCGGCACGCATCTCCTGGCGCTGGAGGCTTTCCTCGAATAGCGACGCAAAGCTTTCCATAGGTGAGTTTTGGGCAATAGCAGTAGTTGACATTAGTTAGAGGCCTTACAGGTTTTTGCCACCCAATAATAGTAGGAATGACAGGTTGGTTGCTCTTCGCTGACCAGGCTTCGCGCCTGGCCAACACGTTGTATTACAAATGGATACTGACTACTTGCGGTAACGCGATTCAATGATTTCCAGAACCGTTGCCACAGCTTCTGCGATGTTCATTTGGGTGGTATCCACCCGTATGGCATCTTCACATTGGCGGAGAGGCGCTTCGCTGCGTTGGGCATCGCGCGCATCCCGCTCCTGCAAATCCTGCAAAAGGGTTGTTATATTAGCAGGCAATCCCTTGTCGATCAACTGTTTATAACGCCGTTCCGCGCGCGCCTGCGCGCTGGCCGTAAGAAACACCTTGGCGGTCGCGGCGGGGAAAACCACCGAACCCATGTCGCGCCCGTCGGCCACCAGGCCGGGAAAGCGCCGCCATGCCCGCTGGCGGGCGAGCAAGGCGGCGCGCACGC
>JBAQUE010000135.1:0-2419 GCA_049297315.1 Rugosibacter sp. | reverse complement strand
GCGCAAGAGGAACGGCTCGCCAAATCGGTAGTACCAGGATTCGAGACGTTTCTGATTCCCAACGATCACATCGAATACATGAAGTTCTACGCGGAAGCGAAATTCGGCATAGTGAACCGGGTCCATGCCGGATTTATGATGGCATCGTTGGGTAAGCCGGTTGCGGTTATTGGAAATGATAGCCGGGCTTTAATGATTGCGAATCTGAATCTGGCGTCGTACTTCGTCAGTGATGTGGGTGGCATCGGGATAGAACAAATTATCGATTCAGTCCGAACGAGAATTCCCGACTATGCAGATGAGATTGAAATGATCCGAAAACAGACCAAGGAGCAATACATTTCGGCCATCTCTGCTGCTGTTTCGTCATGACATCCCGGATATTTGGAAAATCATTCACTTATCAGAAATGATGGAGAGTGACCGATGACCAACTTGCTATCCAAGTTGATCAAGCTGGCCGCCATCTTGCGCGTATCCGCCTGGCGCAATGCCTTGCGCCGCCACCGCGTGGCGGCTGGCGCCGAGCACATGTCTGCACTGCGCCAGCTTGCCGGGTGCCGGATGGTGGTGGACATCGGCGCCAATCGCGGCCAGTTCGCGCTGGTGGCGCGGCAATGCTTCCCCGCTGCGCGCATCGTTTCGTTCGAGCCGCTGCCGGGGCCGGCGGCCATTTTCCGGCGGGTGTTCGCGCAGGATGATGCGGTCATGCTGCACGAGGCGGCCGTGGGGCCGTCGCCGGGCGAGGCGGTGATTCATCTGTCGGCGCGGGATGATTCCTCTTCCCTGCTGCCGATCACGGCGCGGCAGAATGCGCTGTTTCCCGGCACGGCCGAGGCGGGCACGGCGACGATTCGCGTGGCCCGGCTGGCGGATCATGTGTCGGCAGAGATCATCGCGCCGCCGGCGCTGCTCAAGCTGGATGTGCAGGGCTTCGAGTTGCAGGCGCTGGCCGGTTGCGAGGATGTGCTGGCGCGCTTTGCCTGGGTGTATGTGGAATGCTCGTTCGTGGAGCTGTACGCCGAGCAGGCGTTTGCCGATGCCGTGATCGCCTGGCTGCGCGAGCGGGGCTTTGTGCTGCAGGGCGTCTACAACATGGCCTATGACGGCGAAGGACGCGCGGTGCAGGCGGATTTTTTGTTCGGGCAGTGAGGCAGGTTCAGGGGGCAAGAGGCACAAAAAGTCGGCGCTGGCGATACGGCGCGGTGGTGGTTTAGCGCGGGTTATCGCGTGATGAATCGCGCTCCTACAGGGTGCGGTGATTTTTGTAGGAGCCCGATTTATCGGGCGATGGGCGGTGGCAAGAGCGGCGGTGGTTGTTGCGGCCTCCGCATCGCGCGATGAATCGCGCTCCTACATAAGGTTTTTTGCCGGTGAGATGGATAAATGACAATTATTGATTACGGCTTTTCTTCTGAGGCATGGGCGAACGCGGTGCCGCTGATCGAGCAGATGATCGAACAGCGCGGGTTTCGGCGCGTCATTGAAATCGGCGGTGGGGCAAACCCGACTTTATCGCTGGATTTTGTCGCGCGTCATGGCTTGGACTATGCGCTGCTGGACATCTCCCAGGCTGAGCTGGACAAGGCGCCCGAGGGTTATGTGAAAATTCTGGCCGATATTTCAGCCGCGGAGTTTGCGGCTCAGGGCGGCTATGATTTTGCGTTCAGCCGGATGCTGGCCGAGCATGTTTCAAGCGGCGCGCGTTTCCACCGGAATGTGCGTGCCCTGCTGCGCGATGGCGGTGTTGCGTTTCATTTTTTCCCGACGTTGTTCGCGCCGCCCTTTGTGGCGAATTATCTTTTGCCGGAAGCCCTGGCGGAGCGGTTGCTGCATTTTTTGCAACCCGGCCGCGAAAAGTCAGGCAAATTGGGCAAGTTTCCGGGACGATACAGTTGGTGCCGTGGCCCGCTCAAGTCGCAGATCAAGCGGTTCGAGGGGATTGGCTTCGCGGTGGAAAAGTACTCGGGCTTTTTTGGGCATGAGCCGTATTATCGAAAAATTCCCCTGCTGCATCGTCTGCACCTGCGTTTGTGTGCATGGCTGCAACGCCATCCGGTCGCGGCTTTGACCAGCTTTGCCCAGGTGACTTTGGTTAAGAAGTAGGCGCAGGTTCAAAAGTCGGCGCTGGTGGGACGGCGCGGTGGTGGTTTAGCGCGGGTTATCGCGCGATGAATCGCGCTCCTACAGGGCGCGGTGGTTTTGTAGGAGCCCGATTCATCGGGCGATAGGCAGGTGGCAAGAGCGGCGGTGGTTGTTGCGGCCTCCGCATCGCGCGATGAATCGCGCTCCTACAAGGCGCGGTGATTTTTGTAGGAGCCCGATTCATCGGGCGATAGGCGGGTGGCGAGAGCGGCGGTGGTTGTTGCAGCCTCCGCATCGCGCGATGAATCGCGCTCCTACAGGGCGCGATGGTTTT
>JBAQUE010000134.1:0-2605 GCA_049297315.1 Rugosibacter sp. | reverse complement strand
GCTCTAACCAGCTGAGCTACGCGCCTGCGTAAGGCGTGCATTCTACCCGAACTGCGTACAGGATCAAACAAATTCCGTGCATATTTGCAGCCTGCATTTCATCTCGCAGTTGCATGCAATACCGCACGAATCTCTTCCAGCATGGCCGGATCATCCAGCGTCGTCAGGTCGCCCGCCTCGCGCCCTTCTGCCAGCGCCTGGATAGAACGGCGCAGCATCTTGCCGGAGCGCGTCTTGGGCAGGCCGGAAACAAAATAAATGGTTTTCGGCCTGGCGATCGCACCGAGACTCTCATCCACCGTGCGTTTGATTTCGGCTTCCAGCGCGGCGCGCAGTTCTGGCGTGGCGGTTCTGGCGGCATCCTTGACCACGGCGAAAGCTACTGGCTCCTGGCCTTTCAGGGCGTCATGCACACCAACCACGGCGACCTCGGCAATTGCGCTATGGTTTTGTATCGCCTCTTCGATTTCGCGCGTCCCCAGGCGGTGGCCGGCGACGTTGATGACATCATCGGTACGGCCGAGGATGTAGTGATAGCCTTCCTCATCACGGATGCCCCAGTCGAACGAGGAATACACCAGCGGCTGTTTGAACAGGCTGAAATAGGTTTTGACAAAACGCTCGTCATCACCCCAGACAGTCGCCAGACAGCCTGGCGGCAACGGCGGCACGATGCCGACAATGCCCTTTTCATTCGCATCGCATTCGCTGCCATCTTCGCGGAAAATGCGCAGGTCATAACCATAGACCGGAAAGCTCGGCGTGCCAAACTTGATTTTGGTGTCTTCGACGCCGCGCACGGTGGACAGCATCGGCCAGCCGGTTTCAGTCTGCCAGTAGTTGTCGATCACCGGCAGCTTGAGCGCGTCCATGATCCATTCATGGGTTGGCTGGTCGAGCGGCTCGCCGGCCAGGAACAGGTGCTTGAGCGACGACAGGTCATACTTTGTGAGGAAGGCCGGGTCCTGTTTCTTCAGCACACGGATCGCCGTCGGCGAAGAAAACATCACATTGACTTTGTATTTTTCGACCAGTTGCCACCAGATGCCGGCATCCGGCCGGATCGGCGTGCCTTCGTACATCAGCGTGGCCATGCCGGCCAGCAAAGGGCCATAGACGATATAACTGTGGCCAACGACCCAGCCAATATCCGAGGTGGAAAACATGGTCTCCCCCGCCCCGCCGGTATAAATGTATTTCATCGAGGCGGCCAGGGCGACGCAGTGACCACCGGTATCACGCTGCACGCCTTTTGGTTTGCCGGTGGTGCCGGAGGTATACAGGATATAGCCCGGTTCACTCGACTCCAGCCATGTGCAGGGCACTTCAGCCGCCATATGCGTGGCGCGCAGTGCAGCGTAATCGACATCCCGGCCTGCAACCCTGTTCCATCCAGGGTCCAGCCCGCGATCGACCATCAGCACCTTGGCCGGCGGGAATGCCGCCAGCGCACAGGCTTCGTCGAGCAGGTGCTTGTAGGGAATGGCGCGGCCGGCGCGCATGCCGGCGTCGCTGGAAATAATCAGCTTGGGTTTGGCATCGTCGATGCGCGTGGCCAGCGAACCCGAGGCGAAGCCGCCGAAGACGACTGAATGGATGGCGCCAATGCGCATGCAGGCCAGCATGGCGAAAGCCGCTTCGGCGATCATCGGCATGTAAATCAGCACGCGGTCGCCCTTGCCCACGCCAAGTGACTGCATGATCGCCGCCATGCGCATCACTTCGGTTTTCAATTCGGCGAAGGAATAGACCTTTTCTTCATTGGTTTCTGTCGAGACGTAAATCAGCGCACGGTCATCCGGGCGGGTTGCCGCATGGCGATCAACCGCGTTATGGCACAGGTTGGTCTTGCCGCCGACAAACCATTTGGCAAATGGTGGCCGCGAGAAATCGCAGATTTGCTGTGGCGGCGTCTGCCATTCAATCAACCGGGCCTGCTCAGCCCAGAATTCGTCGCGTTGCTGCAATGAACGCGCGTGAAAATCAGCATACTGGCCCATGAATTATCCCCATCTTTTCCAAATAGTTTCTTGATTTCGCCTGGCGCACGGCAGGCCTGGATTTGCCTGTGATTCTAGCGGAATGCAGATGGACGCAAGTCATTTTTGGAAACGCCGCCGGGTTTACAGATCATCCCCTGGCCGTTATAGTCCGCCCATGCATTTTGACCGCCCACTTTTCATTTTCACCGCATCCCTCTTGATGCTGTTCGCGTTGCTGGGGTCTCCGCTGGCTCTGGCAGAAGAGCCGGTTGTTATCCAGCCGCCTTTGCGCGTCTCCTTTATCGATCGTGCAACGACCACGATGCAGGATGTCCTTGATCAGGCGACCGACCTGATCGGCATACCTTATCAATGGGGTGGCAGCAGCCCTGGCTTGGGTTTTGATTGTTCTGGCTTCGTCACCCATGTTTTCCAGATGGGTCTGGGTTTGACGCTGCCGCGCACCGCCAAGGCCATGAGCAAGGAAGGACAAGTGGTTACCAAAGATGATCTGCAACCTGGCGACCTGGTCTTCTTCAACACGATGCGCCGCGCCTTTTCGCATGTCGGTATTTATCTGGGCAACAATCAGTTCATCCACGCCCCGCGTAGCGGAGAAAAAG
>JBAQUE010000133.1:0-5226 GCA_049297315.1 Rugosibacter sp. | reverse complement strand
GTCAATATGCCATGCGCGTGGGAGTCCGAAATCGTCGCCGGGCCGATATGCAGCTTGCCGGGCGCGGTCTCGATCGGCGTGTCGAATTTCACCTTGCCTTCTTCCATCGCCAGCGCGATGGTGAATGGTTTCATGGTCGAGCCCGGCTCGAAGCTGTCGGTCAGCGCGCGGTTGCGCAATTCGGCGCCGGTCAGCCGCACGCGGTTGTTCGGGTTGTAGCTGGGCAGGTTGACCAGCGCCAGCACCTCGCCGGTCTGCGCATCCAGCACCACCACGCCACCGGCCTTGGCGCGGTTTTCATCCAGCGCCTGCTTCAAATACGTGTAGGCGAGATATTGGACCTTGGCATCCAGCGCCAGCGCCATGTCGCGGCCTTCCACCGGCGGATGCACGCTGCCGACATCTTCCACCACATTGCCGCGCCGGTCCTTGATCACGCGGCGGCTGCCCGGCTTGCCGGTGAGTGGCGCGTTCAGGGCCAGTTCGACGCCTTCCTGCCCGGTCTCTTCGACACCCGTGAAGCCGACCATGTGCGCCACGACTTCCGCCGACGGGTAGTAACGGCGGTATTCCGTTTGCTCATGGACGCCCGGCAGCTTCATGGCCATCACCTTGTCCGCCAGCGCGGGCGGCATCTGGCGCTTGAGATAGACAAACTCGCGCTCGGAGGCCAGCTTGCGGTTCATGTCGCGCACATTCATTTCCAGCAGCGTGGCCAGGTTGCGCGTTTGCGCCGGGGTCAGTTGCGCGTCCTCGGGAATCGCCCATAGCGATTGCACCGGTGTCGAGACAGCCAGCACAGCGCCATGCCGGTCGGTGATGCGGCCACGCGTGGCGGGAATATCGAGCACACGCTCGAAGCGCGCCTTGCCCTTGTCGCCGAGAAACTCGCTGTTGATGCCCTGCAAATAAAACGCGCGGCCGATCAGCACGCAAAAACTGCCCAGCAACAAGACCAGCACCAGGCGCTGCCGCCAGCGGGGCAGGCGCTGCGAGAGCAAGGGGCTGTGCGAAAACTTGATCGATTTCATGGCTGCGCTCAGTGCGCTAACGACTGCGTCGCGGGCGTGGGCCTGGGCGGCGCGCCCAGCTCATCCAGCATGATTTCGCCCGGCGCCGGACGCCGCATGCCCAGTTTTCCGCGCGCCAGGTTTTCCACCCGGATATGCGCCGCCCAGGTGCTCTGTTCCAGTTGCAACTGGCCCCACTCGGTTTCCAGGTCCCGCGCATGCTTCTGCTCGGCGCCCAGCGCGACGAACAGCTTGCGCGCCTGATGGTTGGCATTCACCACCGACAGCGCGCACAGCACCGTGACCACCACCAAAATGAGCTGCAAGCGAACCATCTAGCCACCCCCTTTCCTGGCCAGGGGGCCGGGGGGATTGCGCACAACTTCCGCCACGCGCAGCACCGCGCTGCGCGAGCGCGGATTCGCGGCGACTTCCGCATCCCCCGGAAACACCGGCTTGCCGATCAGGCGCAAAGTCGGCGCTGGCAAATCGGCGGCGCGCACCGGCACGCCCTTCGGCGGCTGCGGTGGCGCCGCTCCGTCACGCATGAAGCGCTTGACGATGCGGTCTTCGAGTGAATGAAAGCTGATCACGGCCAGTCTTCCCCCAGTTGCCAGGCGCGCCACGCAGCGCGGCAGCGTCAGCGCCAGTTCCTCAAGTTCGCGGTTGATGTGGATACGTAACGCCTGGAAAGTGCGCGTCGCCGGATGCTGACCCGGTTCGCGCGTGCGCACGGCGCTTGCAACGAGCGTGGCAAGTTGTCCTGTGGTTGTAATACCGCATTCGCCCCGAGCAGCCACAAGCGCCTTTGCAATCGCATGAGCAAACCGTTCTTCGCCATAATCCTTAATTACCCTCCCGATGTCGGCTTGCGTTGCCCGCGCCAGGAACTCGGCGGCCGTTTCTCCCTGCGTCGTATCCATGCGCATGTCCAGCGGCGCATCGAAACGAAAACTCATGCCGCGCTCCGGCGTATCCAGTTGCGGCGACGACACGCCAAGGTCGAGCAACACGCCATGCACCTGCGCGATGCCCAGGTCGTCGAGCACCGATTCGATCCGGCTGAAATGCGCATGCACCAGCGTGAACCGTGCATCGGTAATGGTGCGCCCGGCCTCGATCGCCGCCGGATCGCGATCCAGCGCAATCAAACGGCCCTGCGGTCCCAATGCGTCGAGAATTTTGCGGCTGTGCCCGCCACGACCGAAAGTTGCATCCACATAAACGCCATCCGGCAAAATCGCCAGCGCGGCGACTGCTTCGTTGAGCAGTACGGTGGTATGGGTGGAGCCGGCGCTCACAGCGCAAGATTTTCCAGCCCCGCGGGCAACAACTTGTCGCCCAGCGCGAAAATCGCCTCCTGTTGCGCGCGCCAGCCCGCATCCGACCACACTTCGAAATGGCTGCCCTGGCCAATCAGCCAGACTTCTTTTTCCAGCCCGGCATATTGGCGTAGCGAAGCTGAAATCAGCAGCCGCCCCGCGCTATCCAGCGCCACATCCTCGGCAAAGCCGACCAGCAGACGGCGCACCATGGCGGATTCAACCTGCAAGCTCGGCGCGGCCAGAATTTGCGCGCGGATCGGCTCCCACGCCGGTTGTGGATACAGCAGCAGGCAACGATGCGGATGCGCGGTGAGCACCAACCGGCCCTCACCCGCCGCGAGCAACGCGTCACGATGCTTGGCAGGCGTCGCCATGCGGCCCTTGGCATCGAGATTAAGCAGCGCTGCACCCTGAAACATTCTGGCCTCCATGACGGGAAATTCAGGAAAATCTCCCACTGCCTCCCACTAATCTCCACTTTATGCCACTTTTTTTTGGCGGTCAAGAGGGAAAAGCAAATTTTTTCTGTGGCAACAAGGGCTTAGACGAACTTCCTCAGATAAAAATTAAGGACAAAATCAATTAAAACAAGGCAGATGGAAGCTGAACCGAAAGTACTTTATGAAGAAATCGGACAGACAAACACCCTTGTCATCCATTTGCCTCCTCGGTATTATTACAACCGTAATAACAACCCTTGGAGCACACCATGCACTTCACCCTGAAACTCACCCAGATCGGCAACTCCGTCGGTGTCATCCTGCCCAAAGAAGCGTTAGCGGCGCTGAAGCTGGAAAAGGGCGACACGATTCATCTTTCCGAGTCGCCCGAAGGTTTTCAGATCACGCCTTACGACCCCACGCTGGCAGATCAACTCAATCTTGGCCGTGACTTCATGCGCGAGTTTCGCGACACCTTCCACGCGCTAGCCAAATGAACACCGCTGTACGCTGGCTGGACAAGCGCGCATTGCTGTTGCTGCACGGAGAGAGTTTGGCCGAACACGGTGGCCTGCCCGGTTTGCGTGATGCCGGGCTGCTCGATTCTGCACTAGCCCGCCCGCTCAATCTCGCCGCCTATGGAATGCCTGACCCAGCCGAACTGGCTGCATCCTACGGCGTCGGTCTGGCAAAGAACCACCCCTTTGTCGATGGCGACAAGCGCGCCGCGTTTCGCGCCATCGGCTTGTTCCTCGCCCTCAACGGCTATCGCCTCATTGCCACCCAACTCGATGCGACACAAACCATGCTGCATGTCGTCGCCGGAGAAATCGACGAAACCGTATTTGCCGCCTGGTTGCGTGCCCACCTTGCGGCGCGTTAACCCCGCCTGGCGCAAGCCGTCACGTTAATCACCCGCCCGGCTTTTGGGCCGCTCAAGATGGCGGGCCGACGAGCGGCAGCCATCATTCCACAATCTTCACCAGGCTGCCCGCCTTCACCACCCCATCCGGATAAGCACCATTCAGCAGCCTTAACTGCGCCTCCGCATTCGGCAGAGTGGCAGGCGCACGCTTGGCCAACGGCGCAAAACCCCCGGCGGGGAAAGGCGCGGGCTGGAGCCGCCACGGGCGCGCCAGCAGGCGGTCTTTTTCGCTGAACGCGCGGAAGGTTTTTTCCGCGCCGAGCATCGCCTCGCGTTCGCGCTGCAAGATCGCCGCGCTTTTTGCCATGTGCAGGAAAAGATAGTTTTTCTGTTGCGGTCCGCTGATGATCGTCGCATCCACGCTTTGCGTGCCGACCTGGCTACCGGATTGCACACGCGCCGTGCCCGTAAAATACGTCGCCATAAACCCATTGATCGTGGTTTGCGAGGTGCGCCCACTGATCGGGTTGAACAGCTTGCGAATGATGTCCGCATGCACCGTGCCCGCATCCGCCGGCACGGTGCGCATGACCAGCGCAGCATCACCCGTGCTGTTGGCCAGCGTCAAATCGCTCGACGAATTCCGTATGTGCCAACTGGTTGGCGCGGTGAGCGCAAAGCCCATCGGCTCATGGAAAAACTGCTGCCCGCGGACCACGCCTTCTTCCGCGCTATCACCAAAGGTGATGCCCTTGATCGCCTGCAAATAACGCTCGCGCCCGGTCTCGGCTTTCGGGTTGTGGTAAATCAAGGCCGTCTGGCGGATATCCGCCAGGCGCTTGTCGCTGCTCGGGTGCGACGACAGCCAGTTGGCGCGCGGCGGCACCGTGCGCCCCTCCTTCTTCGCCATGTCCGCGGCGAAGACTTCCTGGTTCTTGAGCATGCTGATCACATCGATCATGCGCGCCGAATCGTAATTGTTCTTCGCCAGGTATTCCGCGCCCAGCTGGTCCGCTTGCGACTCCTGATCGCGGCTGTAAGACGCGATATAACCCGCCGCCGCCATTTGCGAAACCTGATTGGTCAAATCCCCCGCACCGCCATAGCCCTTGCCTTCCAGCACCGCACCCAGCACATTCGCCAGCAGCACGCCCACCCCCGCCGCCTGCTGCTGCGTGGCGCGCTGCGACGCATGGCGCGCTGTCACATGGCCGATCTCGTGGCCCATCACCCCGGCAAGCTCCGCCTCGTCATCCAGATAAGCCAGGATGCCCCGCGTGACATACACATAACCGCCCGGCAAGGCGAACGCATTCACCTCCGGGCTATCCACCACTGTGAAATGCCATTCCAGATTCGCCCGTTGCGACGCCTTGGCCAGCTTCTGCCCGATGCCATTCACATACGCCTGCAGCGCCGGGTTATCCAGCGCGCGGTATTCCTTCAACACTTCCTGATGCGCTTTTTTCCCCTCGGCCAGCTCGGCGCGCTCATCCATCACCGTGCGCTCATATTCTCCCGTCACCGGGTTGCGCACCGTCGCGCACGAGGTCAGGAAAACAGCAACTAAAAAAGTTAAAAGCAGA
>JBAQUE010000132.1:0-13769 GCA_049297315.1 Rugosibacter sp. | reverse complement strand
ATCCATACAACGGCGTGGTAGTGCGACATGGCTTTCCTTTGCTGTAGTTATCAATAAGACTGCCCTGTGATTTTGGGGCTTCTCAGGAAAATATCAAGCGTTTTATGGTGTTTGCTTGATATGGATCGAGTCTGCGCTGCGTTAGGTTTTCCCGGTGACAATTTGACTAGTCGCCTTTTGTACCAACTGATCAAATTGCGTTAGTCAAAATAACTGCGCGCCTCTTCAAAGCGCGGGGCGAACCAGCCCTTGGCCAGGCTGTCGATCCTGACTTTGCCCTTGTTGTTCGGCGCGTGGATGAAGCGGCCTTCGCCGATGTAGATGCCGACGTGTGAATAGGGTCGGTTCAGTGTATTGAAAAAAACCAGGTCGCCGGGCTGGATGTAGGCGATATCTACCGGGTGGCCGCGCTTGGCGATGTCGGCGGCCGAGCCTTGCAGTTTGATGCCGGCTGATTGCGCAAACACATAATTGACCATGCCGCTGCAATCCAGCCCGGCTTCGGGATTTTTGCCGCCAAAGCGGTAATCGATATTGATCAATCCGAGCGAAAACAACACGACTTCGTTGGCTTTTTCGCGCCCGGCGGCGGAGCGCACCGTCTCGCCAACGCCGACTTTTTGGGGCGCGCTGCCGCACGCGGCAAGCAGCAGCGTTATGGCGGCCAGCAGGATGAATGAGTATGTGCGCATGAGGTTCAGGGGTGCGGATTGTGGTTGCAAGGCTAATCCTAAAAAATGCGTTGGATCGCGTCAACCCGCATTGCGCGAAATGTCTTGCTTGCCGTAGCCGGTCAGGCCGACCAGCAGGCGCATCAGCGCGTAAGCGGCGGCGTTGATCCGCCGCGCCAGCCACGAACGGTTTTGTGTTTCCCGCTGGATTTCAATGGCGTCATGGCTGATCGCTGCGCGCAGGTGCGAGGCCAGTTTGTGTGCGAATGCGTGATCTTGCACAATAATGTTCGCTTCGCGCGAGAGCAGCAGGCTGAACGGATCGATATTGGATGAGCCGACGGTCGCCCAGGTTTCATCAATTACCGCCACCTTGGCATGCAGGTAGGATGGCTGGTATTCAAAAATGCGCACGCCGGCATTGAGCAAACTGTCGTAAATCGACTGCGTGGCACGGTGTTGCAGGATGTAATCGGTGCGGCCCTGCAACAGCAATGTCACTTTTAGGCCACGCCGGGCGGCCGCTGTCAGCGCTTCGCGGAATGGCTTGCGGGGCAGGAAATAGGCATTGGCAAGGATGATTTCCCGTTGTGCGCTGGCCATGGCCTCAAGGTAGGCATCCTCGATGTCACGCCGGTGGCGCAGGTTGTCGCGTATCACCAGAGCGGCACGCATGGCGCCCGCGGGTTGCGGCGGTGGCGGTTGAAAGTCAGGCGCAGGCGGGCGGCGCCTCAGGTAAGACCAGCGCACGATATGCCACAGATGGCGCATCTCGGCGTGGATTGCCGCCACCAGCGGGCCTTCAATATTCACCGCATAATCAAAACGCGGCACGGTGATGCCGGCATCAAAATCGTTGATGATGTTGATGCCGCCGGCGAATGCCAGGCGGCCATCGATCACGGCCAGCTTGCGGTGCAGGCGGCGGAAGCGGTGCCAATGCAGACGCCGTTGCCGGGGTTGCGGACGATAGATCAGCAGTTCGACGCCATCAGCGCTGAGTGATGCGCCAAGCCCTGCCGCGAAGTCGCGCGCGCCGAAGCCATCGGCCATTATGCGCACGGCGACACCGCGCCGCGCCGCGCGCGCCAAGGCCGCAGCGACGGTGCGACCGGTTTCGTCATTGGCGAAGATGTAGGTTTCCAGATGGATTTCGTGCGCCGCGTCATCAATCGCGGCCAGCAACGCAGGGAAGTATTCCGTCCCTGCCGCCAGAAGGTGCAGCGCGTTATTGGATAAAAATTCGGCGCTCATGGGACGGCGGTTAAGTGGCGCCAAGTGGCGATCAGGCAGCGATGCTCAGCGTGGCCGACAGCGCTGCGTGGTCTGAGATTTTCGACCAGGGGGGGCCGCTGTGGCAGTGCGCCGCGGCAACTATCAACCCGCGCTGATAAATGCGGTCAAGGCGGAACAGCGGCAGCGCGGCGGGGTAGCTGCGTGATGGACGTGCATTGCCATGCACGTCTGCATGAATGAATACTTCATGCAGACCCAGCCGCCGCGCAAGAATTTCTCCGGCATGGTTGCGCCAGTCGTTGAAATCACCTGCGACCAGCAACGGCGCATCGGGCGGCGTGGCGGCGTCGATGTAGTCGGCCAGCTCGCCGAGCTGCCAGCGCCGGGAGCGCGCAAACAGCGATAAATGCACGCAGACGCAATGCAGCGGCTGGGTAAGTTGCGGCAGGTCGACCATGCAATGCAGCAGCCCGCGCCGTTCGAAACGCAGATGCGTGACGTCCTGATTGTGCTCATGCAGGATGGGAAAACGCGACAGGATGGCATTGCCGTGGTGGCCGTGGTCATACACCACGTTTTGCCCATAGGCGTGGCTGTGCCAGACGTCGGCGGCGAGGAATTCGTGCTGCGGTTCAGCTGGCCAGTGCGCGTGCCGTTCGGCGTGTTTCAGATGCAGGCCCTGGACTTCCTGCAGGAAGACAATGTCGGCATTCAACGCGCGCAGGCGGTCGCGCAGCTCATGCACCATCATGCTGCGGTTGAACTGGGAAAACCCTTTATGGATATTCCATGTGGCGATGGAAAAAGCAGAGGTCACGGGCGGAGCAGGAAAGGGTTGAAGTTGGTGCCGAGGTCGTACCAGTCTTCGTTCTCCGCACGCTTGAGGAAGGCGACGACGCGATAGGTCACCGGCGTCATGACGACTTCCCAGCCGGTCTTCAGCACATACTGGGCAAGGACGATTTTGGCGATCTGCGCATCAGGCCAGATGCCATAGAACGCGATGGCATAGAACAGGCTGGAATCAACCGCTTCGCCAACCAGGGTCGAGCCGATGGTGCGCATCCACAGCCGGCGGCCGGCGCTCCAGATTTTCATTTTCGCCATCACATAGCTGTTGGCGAAGCTGCCGCACCAGAAGGCGATCATCGAGCCGGCCACAATGCGCCAGGTGTTGCCGAACACCGCTTCGAGATGCGCCTGGTAGCTTTGGTTGAATTCATCCGGCACCGGCGGCAAGGCCAGCACCACAGCGGCCATGAAGCTGGCGAAGGCCAGCGCCGCAAAGCCCGCCCAGACCACGCGCCGGTCGCGGCCGTAGCCATATACTTCGGTCAGGATGTCGCCGAAGATATACGAGATGGGAAAGAACAGCACGCCGCCGCTGAACGACACCGCGCCGATGAGGGGCAGCGTGATCTGCGCCGCCTTGGCCGCGCCGATCAGGTTGGCGCAGAGCAGCACGCAGACAAATGCCGCCATCACGAAATCGTAATAGCGGTAGCTGCGTGGCGGCGATGTCATTGGCGGGTAGCGCTGAAAAAGTTATGCGTAGCGGTATTCAGCAGGACGGCGCTCACGAGACGGCGAGCATGCGTTCCAGCGCGACCCTGGCCAATCCCGCTTCGTGCTCGGGCACCTTGATCTGGTTGACCACCTTGCCGGAGGCCAGGTTTTCCAGTGTCCAGGCCAGATGCTGCGGGTCGATGCGCTGCATGGTCGAACACATGCAGATGGTGCTGGCCATGAATTGCACGGTCTTGCCCTCATGCTTGACTTCACGCGCCAGCCGCTCGACCAGGTTGAGTTCCGTGCCGACCAGCCAACGCGTATTGGGCGGTGCGGCCTTGACCGTTTCCAGAATGTATTCGGTGCTGCCGATGTAGTCGGATTGCTGGCACACTTCAAAGCTGCACTCCGGGTGCGAGATGACGATGCCATCCGGATGCTGGTTGCGGAACTTGATGATGTCGCTCGGCTGGAACATCTGATGCACGGAACAGAAGCCATGCCAGAGGATGATTTTCGCTTTGCTGATCTGTTCGCGGGTCAGGCCGCCTTGTTCCAGGTCGGGATTCCAGATCACCATTTCGTCCAGCGGAATGCCCATTTTGTAGCCGCTCCAGCGGCCGAGATGCTGGTCGGGGAAGAACAGCACTTTTTCGCGCTGCTTGAATGACCACTCAAGAATTTTTGTTGCATTGGACGAGGTGCACACGATGCCGCCATGCGCGCCGCAAAAGGCTTTGAGATCGGCGGCGGAATTGATGTAGGTCACCGGCGTGATTTTTTCATCCGGGTTCATCAAGGCTGACAACTCGCGCCAGCAGCGTTCGACCTTCGCCAGGTTCGCCATGTCGGCCATCGAGCAGCCGGCGGCAAGATCCGGCAGGATGGCAATCTGTTCCGGCCGCGACAGGATGTCGGCGACTTCGGCCATGAAATGCACGCCACAGAAAATGATGTTTTCCGCATCCGATTGCCCGGCCAGACGCGAGAGCTTGAGCGAATCGCCGGTCAGATCGGCATGTTCATACACGTCGGCGCGCTGGTAGTGGTGGCACAGCAACACGGCTTTTTTGCCCAGCACAGCCTTGGCCGCGCGGATGCGCTCACCGGCGGCTTTGTCGGCGAGGGCGTTGAAATGGTCGAATTCGATACGTGCGGTTTGCATGGTGGTTTTCTTCTGATGGTGTTGCGCCAGGTAAGTTCAGCCCTGATGCCAGGGCAGGCCGGCGTGGCGCCAGCCGCCAATCTGGTTGCGCTGGCCGTTGGCATCCTTGTCGCCTTCAAAGCCTTCGAGAATGTTGTAGCAGGCGGCATAACCGGCATTGGTCGCGGCAGTCGCGGCATTGTGCGAACGGGCGCCCGAGCGGCAGATGAACATCAGCAATGAATCGCCAGTTACCGCACGTTGCAGGGTTTGCAGGAAATACGGGTTGGCCTGCATGCCGGGATAACCCGCCCACTCGATTTCAAGCGCGCCTGGGATGCGGCCGACCCATTCCAGTTCGGCATGGGTGCGCACGTCGATGACCTTGGCATCCGGAGTGAGTTGCAATACTTCGCCCGCTTCCTGTGGCGTGAGCGCGCCAGCGTAAGGCAGGCTCATGTCGCGCGCCCGCGCTTGCGCTAATGTGAGAATTTCGTTGAGACGTCCCATGGGAAGAAGCCCGCAGTTAGAATGGAGATTCTCAAAGTATAGCTTTCTACCATGTTGCGCGGAACCCACGATCCTTTACACCGTCATGCCCCGGATGCTGACCAGCGCTTTGTCGATGGCCAGCGCATTACCTGGGTCAGTGTGGCAGTCAATGTTGTGCTCACCACCATGCAGATGGTGGTCGGGTTTGTCGCCCATTCGCAAAGCCTGATCGCGGATGCGATGCACACTTTTGCGGACATCGTTTCGGATGCGTTTGTGCTGTATGCCAATCGCAAAGGGTCGGAAGGGGTCGACGCCAACCACCCGTATGGCCATGGCCGGTATGAAACAGCCGCATCGCTGGTATTGGGGCTGCTGCTGGCAGGCACGGGCGTGGGCATCCTGATCTCGGCGACCGGCCGGTTGATGGATGCGGGCCGCTTGCCGCCGGTCGGTGTGGCGGCGATGTGGGCGGCGCTATTTACGCTGGCGGCCAAGGAAGGGCTGTTCCGCTATATGCTGGGCACGGCCGAGCGTTTGCGTTCGCCGATGCTGGTCGCCAATGCCTGGCACGCCCGCGCCGATGCCTTGTCATCGCTGGTGGTGGCGGCCGGTATCGGTGGCGCATTGCTGGGTTTTAATTTTGCCGATGCGGTGGCCGCAATCATTGTTGGCGCGATGATCGTGCGCGCCGGGCTGCGGTTCACGTGGGAAGCCATGCGCGAATTGATTGATACCGGCCTCTCGGTCGAAGAGGTCGCCGCTATCCGCAAAACAGTCATCACCTCGCCGGGCGTGCGTGGCTTGCATGAATTGCGCACCCGCCATATGGCGCATCAGGTGTTGGTGGATGCGCATGTGCAGGTTGATCCGCGCATCAGCGTTTCAGAAGGCCACTGGATTGCCGAAACGGCGCGCAACCGGGTGCTGGATAACCATCCGGAAGTGCTTGACGTGCTGGTGCATGTGGATGCCGAGAATGATATTTTGGGTAATATGGCGCTCAAGTTGCCGTCGCGGGCGGTATTGCTGACGCGTCTGCGAGATTTATTGGGTTGCGATCTTGATGACCGGCAGGCCTTGTTGCATTATCTTGGCAATAAGGTTGAAGCTGAAGTGTTTATCCCGGAAGCCGTTGGTATTGTTGATGAAGCGCGTTTGGCGCAGATGAAGGAGCGGTTGGCGTCAGTCTTGCCTGGCGATACATGGTTTTCGGCGGTGCATATCAATCAGGCGTATGCCACACAACGGGGCGAAAACTTAATTGGCGCACCCAAGTAGTGCGTTAATTGGCCTGTTAAAGATGAGATTACATGCAAAGGCTTGTTGTGTAATCTGCTTTCCGGTAGCATTTTCTGGCACGGTAACTGCTATTGGGGAACGCTGACGTGATGTCGACAATGCCTTTGGTGGTTTTAGAATATTATTTTGAGGCACGCTAAAAATAAATTTCGATTGATTTTGTGTTTTTTTCCAGGAGAGCAATTCATGACCCCCCAGGATGTAATCAAGCTGGTTGAAGAAAAGGAAGTCCGTTTCGTTGATTTTCGTTTTACAGATACGCGTGGCAAGGAGCAGCACGTCGGTGTGCCGATCTCTGCCTTTGGCATGGGAAAATTCGAAGATGGCCATGCATTCGACGGCTCCTCTGTCGCCGGCTGGAAGGGTATCCAGGCCTCGGACATGCAGCTGATGCCCGATCCCGCATCGGCCTATATCGATCCATTCATGGACGAAACCACGCTGGTGCTGACTTGTGACGTGGTCGAACCGGCCGATGGCAAGGGTTATGACCGCGACCCGCGTTCCATTGCCAAGCGTGGCGAGGCGTATCTGAAATCTTCCGGCATTGGCGATACCGCCTATTTCGGGCCGGAACCTGAATTTTTCATTTTCGATTCGGTGGAGTGGAAGGTGGATATGTCCGGCTCCTACTGCAAGGTGTTTTCCGAAGAAGCCGCGTGGGCCACCGCCGACAAGTTTGAAGGCGGCAATACCGGCCATCGCCCGACAGTGAAAGGCGGTTATTTCCCCGTGCCGCCGGTCGATAGCCTGAATGACATCCGTGCGCAAATGTGTATCGCGCTGGAAGCCTGTGGCGTGCCGGTGGAAGTGCATCACCATGAAGTGGCCACCGCGGGCCAGTGCGAAATCGGCACGGTGTTCAACACGCTGGTCAAGCGCGCCGACCAAACGCAGATTTTGAAATACATCGTGCACAATGTGGCGCACAGCTATGGCAAGACGGCGACCTTCATGCCCAAGCCCATCGTTGGCGACAACGGTTCCGGCATGCATGTGCACCAGTCGATCTGGAAGGGTGGCAAGAACCTGTTCGCCGGCAACGGCTATGCGGGCTTGTCTGATTTCGCGCTGTATTACATCGGCGGCATCATCAAGCATGCCCGTGCGCTGAATGCCATCACCAACCCGTTGACCAACTCCTACAAGCGTCTGGTGCCGGGCTACGAAGCACCGGTGAAACTGGCTTACTCCGCGCGTAACCGTTCCGCATCGATCCGCATTCCTTACGTGCAGTCTGACAAAGCCCGCCGTATCGAAACGCGCTTCCCAGATCCGGGTGCGAACCCTTATCTGTGCTTTACCGCGTTGATGATGGCCGGCCTGGATGGTGTGCAGAACAAGATTCATCCTGGCGACCCTGCCGACAAGAATCTTTACGATTTGCCGCCGGAAGAGGATGCCAAGATCCCAACTGTTTGTGCGTCGCTGGACCAGGCACTGGAGTATCTCGACAAGGACCGCGAGTTCCTCACCCGCGGTGGCGTGTTCAGCAACGAGATGATCGATGCTTACATCACCTTGAAGATGGAAGAGGTGCAGCGCTTCCGCATGACGACGCATCCGATCGAATACGACATGTACTACTCGATCTGAGTTTCAGCATGGCGTAGCGCAAAAAAGGACGGGCATGCCCGTCCTTTTTTATCGGCTTACTTGGCGTACACTCAGCGACATGAGAATAATTTCTGCACGATCAGTGGGTCTAAGGATGCAACGCGCCAAATTTCCGTTGGGGTTTGCTTTGTGTCTGCTTGCCTGCGATGTGTTTCTTCTCCCGCGGGCAGTGTTGGCCAGCACTTTCTATAAATGTACGGACTCATCGGGCAAGGTATTGTTTACCAATGCCAAGCAGCAGGGCGACAAAGCCAAATGCACCGCCCTCTCCTACTATTCGCCGCCTGCTGGCGAGACTTCCAGCAATAGCCGAAGCAGGTCGCGGCCGACTGCAATGCCAACACCTGCGGATTTTCCCCGTGTCGCCGGGAATGAGCAGAAAAGCCGCGATAATGACCGCCGGGCGATTCTTGAAAAAGAGCTGAGCACCGAACAGGCGCATCTGGCGCAGGCGCGCAAGCTGGCGGATACGGCATCGCTACAAAAGACCCAGGCTCAGCGCGATACAGTGGCGCTGCATGAGCGCAATATCCAGGCATTACAGAAAGAGCTTGGCAATCTGCGTTGATTCAATCGCTGGTGCATTTATTGCTTTTGTTTTTTTGTATAGGATTCGGTAAACATCTGCGATGAATGTGCCTGCTTCTCTTTCCTTTGACGGCCTGGATCTGCTCTCTTCCGCAGTCGTGCTTATTGATGACAGGCGGATTGTGCGCTATGCCAATCCGGCGGCGGAAAATTTATTTGCTACCAGTTTGCATCAATTGATCGCGCGGCCACTTAAAAAGCTGATGGGTGATCCACCAGGACTTACTATCGCACTGGATAGCGCCCTGAAAAATGACTGGAGCTATACCAGCCACAATATTCCGCTCAGCCTGCTACCGGACACGCGGTTACATGTTGATTGCACAGTAACACCCATCACGGTAGGAGGTGCGCGCTTGCTGCTGGAAGTTCGCCCCATCGACCAGCAACTGAAAGCTGCGCGTGAAGAACAGCTTGCGCAGCAGCAACAGGCCAACCGCGAGCTGGTGAGAAATCTTGCGCATGAGATCAAGAATCCGCTGGGCGGGATTCGTGGTTCAGCGCAACTGCTGGAGCGTGAACTGGCCAGTGATCATCTGAAGGAATACACCCAAGTCATCATAGAAGAAGTGGACCGCCTGCAAGACCTGATGCAGCGCCTGCTTTCCTCGCATCGCGTAATGCAGCCGACGCTGGTGAATATTCATGAAATTCTCGAACGTGTGCGCCGCCTGATCCATGCCGAATACCCGGCTGTCAGGGTACGGCGTGATTATGATACTTCGCTGCCGGATCTTACTGGCGACCGCGAACAATTGATCCAGGCGGTGCTTAACATTGCCAGGAATGCCGCCCAGGCTATGCAGGGCAAGGGCAATATTATTTTTCGTAGCCGCGCCGCGCACCGCGTCATGCTGGCGAAGAAACATTACCGGTTGGCGCTCGAACTGCAGATCGTCGATAACGGGCCGGGCATCCCGGATAGTTTGCAGGACAAAATTTTTTATCCGCTGGTTTCCGGCAATGAAAACGGTAGTGGGCTCGGACTGACCATTGCGCAGAGTTTTATCCAGCAGCACGGTGGCGTCATTGAGGTGCAATCACAGCCCGGACATACCTGCTTTTCGCTCATGTTGCCGCTAGCAGCGCGCACGAAGTCCAAAGAACAGCTAAAGGACAGCTAATGTTAATGAACCCCGTCTGGATCATCGATGATGATCGCTCCATCCGCTGGGTACTGGAAAAAGCGCTTGGCCGCGAAAATATTCCAGTCAAAAGTTTCGCTTCGGCTGATGAGGCGTTGGCTAGCCTGAGCCGTTCTCCGCCCCCTGCGGCATTGATGTCCGATGTGCGCATGCCGGGCACGGGTGGTCTTGACCTGCTACGCCAGGTCAAGACCAATTATCCTGATCTGCCTGTCATCATCATGACGGCTTATTCTGACCTCGACTCCGCGGTGGCGGCATTTCAAGGCGGGGCGTTCGAGTATCTGCCCAAGCCGTTCGACGTCGATCAGGCGGTTGCCCTGGTACGGCGGGCGTTGGCCGAGTCGGTACAGCATGGGAGGGCGGACGAGGACGCTGGAGACGTACCGGAAATTCTGGGGCAGGGCGTTGCGATGCAGGAAGTCTTCCGCGCCATTGGCCGCTTGTCCCAGTCGCTGGCCACGGTACTCATCAATGGCGAGTCAGGCACGGGAAAAGAGCTTGTGGCGCAGGCGCTGCATCGCCACAGCCCGCGCAAGAATGCACCTTTCATCGCCATCAATACGGCGGCGATTCCGAAAGATCTGCTGGAGTCCGAGCTTTTCGGCCATGAAAAAGGCGCCTTTACTGGGGCGACCGCGCAGCGCCACGGACGTTTCGAACAGGCTGAGGGCGGCACCCTGTTTCTCGATGAAATCGGTGACATGCCCGCCGAGTTGCAGACGCGGTTATTGCGCGTGCTGTCAGATGGAAACTTTTACCGCGTCGGTGGCCATCAGCCGGTAAAAGCCAATGTACGGGTGATTGCAGCCACCCATCAGGATCTGGAAGGCCGTGTCAGGGAAGGACTGTTTCGTGAAGACCTTTTTCATCGGCTGAACGTGATCCGTTTGCGCTTGCCGCCGCTGCGGGAACGGAGTGACGACATTCCGCTCCTGGCGCGCCATTTCCTGCAAAAGAGCGCGCAGGAACTTGGTGGCGAGCCGAAGCGGCTGACGGAGGCCGCGCAGAAATACCTGCAAGGACTGGAGTTTCCTGGCAATGTGCGGCAACTGGAAAATCTGTGCCATTGGCTCACGGTCATGGCGCCGGGACAGAACATTGATGTAAGCGACCTGCCAATGGAACTGCGCGACCAGCCGCGCCGTGTCACCAGCACCGACTGGTTGGCCGCGCTGGCGCAAGAGGCCGATCAGTTATTGGCCAGTGACCCAGGACAGGTGGCTGACCGGCTGACGCGCCAGTTTGAATCGACTTTGATCAGGCGTGCGCTGGGCGCAACCGGCGGGCGTCGTATCGAAGCCGCGCAGCTGTTAGGCATAGGCCGCAATACCATTACGCGGAAAATCCAGGAGCTGAGCCTTGAAGATGACAACGGCAAGGTGCAGTCGAGTTGAGTTCTGCCACGATTGATCCGGCTGCTCTTGTGGCGACATTAGGCGCGGTAGCGCGCCGCTTCGACATTGATGTCCTGCCCCGTTGCGGTTCGACCAATGTGGTGTTGTTGACGCGTGCCGAGGCGGGTGCGGCGTCAGGGACTGTCGTCGTGGCCGAGGAACAAACAGCCGGGCGAGGGCGGCGCGGGCGGGAATGGATTGCGGCGCCCGGCGACAGTCTGACATTCTCTGTGCTCTGGCGCTTTGCGCCGGGCACTGTGCCCATCGGACTGTCACTGGCAGTGGGTGTGGCGGTGGTGCGAGCTTTGCAAAAAGTTATGCGCAGCGGTATCCAGCCGGACGGCGCTGGTGGAACGGCGCTCAAATGGCCCAACGACATCCTGCGCCAAGGCAAAAAGCTGGGCGGTATCCTGGTCGAGCTTGTACCTGGTGCACCGCAGGCGGCGGTTATCGGGATCGGCATCAACCGGCGTTTGCCCGCTGCGCTGCCGCCTGATGTGCGGGTGACGGCTGCCGCCCTGGATGATGCAAATTGCATAGCAGATAACAGCACCCTGCTTGCGGCCTTGTTGAGCGAACTGCTGGTTGTGCTGGAAAGTTTTTCGCTTGCCGGCTTTGCCTCGCTGCGGCCGGACTGGCTGGCTTACCATGCCTTTCAGGACAAGCCCGTTGTGCTGCTCGCGGATTTTTCGCCACCGCAGCAGGGCATTTGCCGCGGCGTGGATAATGATGGCGCCTTGTTGCTCGAAGTTGATGGCCGCATCGAACGCATCCTTTCCGGAGAAATTTCCTTGCGCCCGGCAGCGCCGCCTGTTTAAGATAAGCTGTCGTTTTCCCTATTTCAGGCAGGCAGACCCATGGCCACTTACGCAATCGGTGATGTGCAGGGTTGTTTTGATCCGCTGCGCCAATTGATTGATTCCTTCCATTTTGACCCGGCGAGTGACCGCCTCTGGTTCGTCGGCGACCTCGTCAATCGCGGGCCGCAGTCGCTGGAAGTGCTGCGCTACATCAAGTCATTGGGTGCGTCGGCGGTGGTCGTGCTGGGCAACCATGACTTGCATCTGGTGATGCAGGCGGAAGGTTTTGGCCGCGCCAATAAGGAAGACACGCTGGAAGCGGTACTCGCAGCACCCGACCGGGATGAACTGCTGGCCTGGCTGCGTGCGCAACCCTTGTTTCACTTGGAGGGTTCCTGGGCGATGGTGCATGCCGGGCTGTTGCCGGCGTGGACACTGGCGCAGGCGCAGGCGCTATCCGATGAAGTCTCAGCGGCGCTCATGGCGCATGGCTATCGGGAGTTTCTGGCGCAGATGTGGGGTTCCGAACCAGCAGCCTGGCGTGACGATCTCACTGGCTGGGGCAGGCTGCGCGTGGCGGTGAATGCGATGACGCGCATGCGTTTTGTCACGGCGGATGGGGCGATGGAGTTGCGCGCGCCGGGCGCCAAGGGGCCGCTTGGCCAGGGGCCGGCGGGATGCCTGCCATGGTTCGCCATGCCGGGACGGGCAAGCGCTGGCAACAATATTGTCTGCGGACATTGGTCGGCGCTGGGCTATCACGAACAAGCGGATTTGCTGGCTATTGATACCGGCTGTCTGTGGGGCGGCGCGCTTACCGCTGTGCGATTGGAAGACCGGCGGGTGTTTCGCCTGCCGTGCCCGCAGCAGGTGAAACCTTTGGGCTGGGATTGACCATCTGCGCCAGAAAATGGGCGATGGCGCGGTGCGTATGCGCGGCGAGGTGGCGGCGATCAACACCGGTCGTGGCGAGCGTTGGCAAAGGCGAAAGCTGTGCGATGAGCCCCTCGCTGGAAGCAATCGACCACAGGCAACTGACCAGGGTCATGTCACCCACATAATCTGCGGCATGGCTGGGCTGGTGGTTGTGCGCATCAAAATAACGCAGGGCCAGCGGCATCACGGGTGCGCTGGCATCAATCGCGCTTTGGAAGAGCGCACTGTGAAAGGCTTGTACGCCATGGCCATCGCTGGTGGTGCCTTCCGGAAACACCGCGACGAGTTGCCCCGCGCGTAACTGGCTGACCAGTTGGTCGCGGGTGGCTTGCGCTGCGCGACGTGAACCGCGCTGCATGAAAATCGTGTCGGTACGCTGGCTGAGCCAGCCGATCAGCGGCCAGCCGCGCACATCATCCTTGGAAACAAATGCCGCCGGCGCCCAGGCATTGATGACGAAAATGTCGAGGAAGGAAATATGGTTGGCGACTAGCAGGCCGGTTGGATGGGCGTTTCTCGTCCCATGCGCCGCACCCCAAGGGGGCTTACTGTGCGGCGTGCCGCCAGCGCCGACTATTTGCGGGATGCCTTCTGGAATTTTCAGGTGGACACCCAGCACCGAGAGCAACTGTCGTGACCAGCGCTGCTTGAGCGCCCGGCGCGAGCCTTGCGTGATGAATGGGTAAACCAGTGCGGCAGTCAGCATGCCATTGGCCAGATGCAGGGCTGTACGCGCCAGCCGGAAAATCGCACGCAACCTGGTATGAAAACCAGCGCATAACGGCGTGTCCACACCGTTATGTAATGTTTCAGATGAATGCGCCAACGACGTTGCCATCCATTGATTTTATGGCAACGTCGTTACCGGCGTATGACAATCAGGTGGCCAGATGAAACTCAGTGCGCAACGCGCGTGACACCGCCGCCAGAGA
>JBAQUE010000131.1:0-13341 GCA_049297315.1 Rugosibacter sp. | reverse complement strand
GGCAAGGGTTTGCCGTGCATTTTATACACATCGCTTGCAGGGCACCCCGGCTAACATGCCGCCCATGAACCTGCTCCGCACCCTGGCCACAGTCAGTGGCATGACCCTGCTCTCCCGAATTCTTGGCTTCGTGCGCGACTTTGTCATCGCGCGCAGCTTTGGCGCCGGTCCGTTGACCGATGCTTTTTTCGTCGCTTTCCGCCTGCCCAACCTGCTGCGCCGCCTGTTTGCGGAAGGTGCATTTTCGCAGGCCTTCGTGCCAATTCTCGCCGAATACCGCACCCGCCAGGGCGATGTGGAGACCAAGCGCCTGGTCGACCACGTCGCCAGCATCCTGTTTTTGTCGCTGATCGCCGTCACTGCGCTGGGCATGCTCGCCTCGCCCATCCTGATCACCATTTTCGCGCCCGGCTTCACCGCCGATGCGGACAAATTCCAGCTCACCGTGCAACTCACGCGCATCACCTTTCCCTACATCCTGTTCATGTCTCTGGTAGCGCTGGCCGCTGGCGTGCTGAACACCTGGAACCGCTTCAGCCTGCCGGCTTTTACGCCAGTGCTGCTGAACCTTTCCTTCATCGGCATGGCGCTGTTTGCCGCGCCCTGGTTTGACCCGCCTGTTCTTGTCCTCGGCTGGGCGGTATTTCTCGGCGGCGCGTTGCAACTCGCAATTCAAATTCCCGCGCTGGCCAGAATCGGCATGCTGCCGCGCTTCGCCCCGGTCTGGCGCGACCCCGGCGTGCAACGCATCCTCAAACTCATGGGGCCGGCGGTGCTCGGCGTTTCGGTCTCGCAAATCAGCCTGATCATCAACACCATCTTCGCCTCGTATCTGCCCAGCGGCAGCGTCTCCTGGCTGTATTACGCCGACCGGCTGATGGAATTCCCCGCCGGCCTGCTCGGCGCGGCGCTGGGCACCATCCTCCTGCCCAGCCTGGCGCGCACCCACGCCAGCGGCAACGCCGTAGAGTTCTCCGGCCTGCTCGACTGGGGCTTGCGCCTGACCTTGATGCTGACGCTGCCCGCGTCGCTGGCGCTGGCCGTGCTGGCTGTGCCCTTGCTCTCCACGCTGTTCCAGCACGGCGCATTTACCGCGCTTGATGTGCTGCAAACCCGCCAGGCGCTGGTCGCCTATTCGATCGGGCTGAGCGGGCTGATCCTGGTCAAGGTGCTGGCGCCGGGTTTCTATGCGCGGCAGGATATCCGCACGCCGGTAAAAATCGCCCTGTTCACGCTGTTGCTCACCCAGTTGATGAACCTGGCCTTCATTGGCTGGCTCAAGCATGCCGGGCTGGCCTTGTCCATCGGGCTGGCCTCCTGCGTGAATGCCGCGCTGCTGTGGCGTGGCCTGCGTCAGCGCGGCGCGTACCTGCCGCTGGCCGGTTGGGGAACCTTCATGCTCAAGCTGGGCGCAGCACTTTGCGTACTCGGCGCAGTGCTCTGGTTTTTCGTCGGTACGGATGCCGACTGGCTGGTGATGGGCAGCGGGCAACGTCTGCTCAAGCTGGCGCTGGTCGTCTGCGGCGGCGGCATCAGCTACTTTGCCACGCTGGCGCTGCTGGGTTTCCGGCCAGGTGATTTTCAAAGACGCGGCTGATCGCGTCAGGATGACATTTTCAGCAGGAACGGCGTTTCGGTTTGTTGCTCCGGATCGAATTGCGAACGCCCGGTGTAGTTGATGTGCTTGCCGTAAATATGCAGCGAAACACTGACTGCCTCGCTGTCGTTCCAGACGCCATGGATGCTGCCCTGGGGCATGGCCAGCACATCACCTGCGGCAAATGTTTTCGCGCTGATCTTGTTGATCTCGGCATGGCCGGGACGGCTGCGATCATCGATGCGTTCAAAAAACTCGTTTTTCTCCGGCCCATCCACACCCGCGACTACCGCCCAGGTGCCATGGTCGTGCGCCGGCGTGCCACGATGCGGCAGCCAGCTGACAGCCAGAATGGCCAGCCTGTGATCGGCTTCCTCGTGCAGCAGATAAACGCCGAAACCCTGCTCCGCATCCGCCTGATACATGCGGTCTTCAAGCCAGTTGGCCTTGCACAGCGCAGCACGGCGCGCCAACGGGCGGACGCCGTCGAGAATTTCCTGCTCATTCGCGGCGCGTGCGCATACCTGCCTCAGGTCAGCAGCCAACTGCGGGATGTCATAACGATCAGTATCCATTTTGATGTCACCCGGGTTCCCGTGTCATATGAAAATTTGGTTTGAGATTGGATGCCTTGTCTTGCTACCGGCCACCATCTGTTGAATGATGCCACAGATGTAACACAGGGACGGTATCCCCCGGCAGGACGCGGGCCGGTCTCCTTGCCGTGGCGGCGACCGGCCAGGTTTTCTGGCTTGCAGCTATGGAGACTTCGTGGCTGGCCTGGCAAGATCAAATAGGGGCTGATTGCTCATGTATGGTACGGACTCCGCAGCGTGGCACGCCATGCAGGCATTTTTGGCCTTTTCGAATCCCGCCCATGCCGCATCGGCATGCTGGGTATCGAACGCCGCCTTGACTTCCGCCCAGGTTGAATTCAGCAAAATGGCCTCGGCATTCGCCTTGCGCGCCGGGCGCTTCAGGTAACCGTTCCGAATGGTGATACGAATCTTGTCCCAGTGATAAGTCGCAAGTTCGTAATTGTTCCGGCTCAATGCTTCATGGATTGAACGAAACCGCTCGCCGACCTCCCACATCGGCTGATCGAAACCGCGCAAATATTTTTGCAATAATTCGAACCGCTCAGCATCACTTCCGGCGCCCGTCAACCAATCCGGTGATTTGCTTGCGGATGATCCGGCATACGCCTCGCCGCACATCAACGCCATGGCAGCCAGACCAATACGGACAAGGTTTATTTTCATCGGAAAAGCCTCCGCCTATTGATAACCCGGCTTTGCTTGCGGCGAGGCCACTAGCCACATCACACAGGGCCGCCTTGTTTAGTCCAAGTCGCCATATCCCAGTATTCGCGCCACTGGCTGATTTTTCCATCGGCAGTAAGTTCAAATATGCCATTCACCGGCAGTTCAAGTTTGCCGCCATTCTTGAAGCGGAAACGATCCATGCGCTCAGTAAACACAACATGCCCGTTCGCCGCAATATTCAGCATTTCAAACACCAGGCTATCCAGCGCCGGCCAGAGTGGTGCAAGAAAATCGCCGATCGCCTTCTGCCCAACCAGCGGCGACCCCGGCATGTTGTGATAGACGGCATCGGCAGTGAAATACGGCAGCATTACGGGAGAGGAAAGCTTGCTCCAATCGGCGCAAAATTTATTCACGATCTCCAGATTACGTTGTTCAATTGTGGTCGACATGCTGATTTCTCCTTGATTTAATCGGCTTAAAGCGCAAGCCTGCATTATCCTTGAACCGGGTGCTATCTTTCATCACCACAACAAAACCAGCACCAGCGCCAGCCAGCCGAGGACTGCCGCCAGCAGGTGCGGGTCAGTCAGCAGTTCCTGCGCGGCGTCGCCGCCGCCGCCCTGGCGGTGCAGGCGCCACAGGTAGCGCAGCATACCGTAGAGCACGAGGGGCACGGTCAGGATCAGGCCGCGCGTGCCGTGCACGGCGAGGGTTTCCGCGCTGACGGTATACAGCGCGTAGGAAATCACCGTGCCGGCGGCGGTAATGCTGATGAACTGGTCGAGCATCGGCTCGGTGTAGTGTTCGAGCACGCGGCGATGGCCGCCGCTGTCTTTTTGCAGGGCGTTGAGTTCGGCCAGGCGTTTGGCGAAGCCAAGGAACAGCGTAAGCATCAGGCCGCACAACAACAGCCAGTGCGAGGGCGCGATGCCCAGGCCCAGTGTGCCGGCCAGGATGCGCAGCATGAAGCCGCCGGCGATGATGAAAACATCGAGAATCACGACATGCTTCAAGCCCAGGCTGTAGGCGATGTTCATCGCTACGTAGGTGAGGAAAATCCACGGTGCGCCGCCGGCGTACAGCACGGCCAGCAGGCCGCCGCCGAGCAGGCAGAGCAGCGCCAGCGTGATCGCTGCCGGTACGCTGACGGCGCCCGCCGCCAGCGGGCGATGTCTTTTGTGCGGATGCCGTTTGTCCTGCTCGCGGTCGAGCAGGTCATTCATCACATACACGGCCGAGGCCAGCAGGCAAAAGGCGGCAAACGCGGCGAGCGCCTGCTCGACCTTGGGCGCGTCATGCCAGGCATGGCCGAACAGCAGACCGACGAAGACGAAGCCGTTCTTCAGCCAGTGATGCGGCCGCAGCAAACGAATTAACGCTGGCATTGCTGCCCCGGGAAATACCGGTCGCAAAAATAGCAAGCGGTCTGCGGCAGCCAGTGGGGCAACGCATAGTATTCGCGCTTCACCTTGGCCAGCACGCCATCGCGGTAGGCCGGATAATTGAAGTTTTCGCCTTTCACGCGCCAGAAACGTGCGCCGCGCACGACAAAGCTATCGACGCTGACGTGGCGGAAGTAAGGTTGATACTCGGCCAGATCAGGTTCCGATTTGCGCAGCACGAGAATGTTGCGCCCATCCAGCGTGCGGAAATCGGTGAGGATGTCATCATGCCGCGCATGGCTCGATGCCTCGCCAAAGACGATGAAATAACGCCGCGCGTTGTAGCCCATGGTGACGGCATTCGAATAACCGTCCATGGCCAGCACCCAGTCGCTGGCTTTGTCTTCCCTTCGGTCAGATTCCGGTTCGAGCGCCTTGAGGATCGCCTGGGATTCAAAGGTCAGTACCAGGCCGCCATAAATTTTTGTCTTGCTCCAGGTTTCCAGCGGCAGCCGCGAGATGGCGAAAATGGCGGCCATCTGCAACACGGCGAAGCCGATGAAAAACCAGCACAGGCGGCGCAGGGTTTGCGTCATGGTTTGCGGCGCCAAGCGCAAGGCAATCCAGATCAAAACAAAGGGGATGAAGGCCAGCAGCCAGTGCAGGCCGACCTGCTTGGTCAGCGACAGCGCGGCGAACAGTGTGAGTGGTGTCCAGGCTAAGGCACCTAGCGTACTTGTTTCGGAAAAGTTCCCGAAGGGACGCAAAGCGCTGGCGCTGGCGCCACGGCGATTGCGCCATGCCAGCCACAACACCGGCGGCGTCAACAGATACAGCAGCGATGCCGCATACAACAACGGTGTGGTCATCGACAGGCTGGCTGCGTGCGTATGCCGGTTCACGAAGTTGAACATGTAATTCGGCCAGCAGTGGCCGGCATTCCACCAGGCCATCAGCGCCAGCGCAGGAATCGTTGCGGCATAGGCAATCGCCAAGCCTGTCCATGCATGCATCGTACGCCGCCGCAGCACATCGACGAGATAAGCGAAGCCCAGCAGCGCGGCAAAATATTTCGACAGCACCGCACCGGCCAGCAGCATGCCCGCCGCCAGATACCAGCGCCAGTCATCATCGCGCGCCGCGCGCCACCAGGCCAGGCCGGAGAACACGCAGAAATACACCAGCGGCGTATCGGTAGTGATCGCCACGTTCCACACATTCGCCGGCGCCAGCAAGACTAGCATGCCAATGCCATAACGCTGCGCAGCATCCAGCGCCGGCGCCAAGCGGCGCAACGCGGCAACCACGCCCAGCGCCAGAATCGCCGGCTGGATAATCACCGGCAGGCGCAGCCAGGCTTCGCTATCGTTGATCTTGAGCAGCGCGGCCAGCCACCAGCCGACCATCGGCGGATGGTCGTAAAACCCCCAGTCCGGCCGCATGCCCCACCAGATGAAATAAGCCTCGTCGCCGGTGATCGGCGTCACCGCCGCCAACCAGCAACGGAAGACCAGCGTCAGCGTCAGCAGCGCGGCAAACAGGCGGCCGCTCATGTGCGGCAATATCAACTCTCGGCGAGCCGCGCCCGCCGCACCTGCACCGCATCCGCCAGAATGTCGAGCGCAGCCACCGTATCATCCCAGCCCATGCAGGCATCGGTGATCGATACGCCATAGGCCAGCGGCTTGCCGGGCACCAGGTCCTGGCGGCCTTCATTGAGATGGGATTCAATCATCACGCCGCAAATGCGTTCATCGCCCGCCGCGATTTGGGCACCGACATCACGCGCCACATCGAGCTGCAACTTGAACTGCTTCTGGCTGTTGGCATGCGAAAAATCAACCATCAGCCGTGCCGCCAGCGCCGACTTTGCGAGTTCGGCGCTAGCCGCCTCGACCGAGGCCGCATCGTAGTTCGTCGACTTGCCGCCGCGCAGGATGACGTGGCAATCTTCATTGCCGTTGGTGGATACAATCGCCGAATGGCCGGCCTTGGTGACCGACAGGAAATGGTGCGGACTGGCCGCCGCCTTCATCGCATCGACGGCGATGCGGATGTTGCCATCCGTGCCGTTCTTGAAGCCCACCGGGCAGGACAGCCCCGAAGCCAGCTCGCGGTGGATCTGCGACTCCGTGGTGCGCGCGCCGATCGCGCCCCAGCTGATCAAGTCGGCCGTGTATTGCGGCGTAATCACGTCAAGAAACTCGGTGCCGCAGGGCAGGCCAAGCTGGTTGATTTCCCACAGCAGCTTCCTCGCCAGGCGCAGGCCGTCGTTGATTTTGTAGCTGTCATCCATGTACGGGTCGTTGATCAAGCCCTTCCAGCCCACCGTCGTGCGCGGCTTTTCGAAATACACGCGCATGATGATGACCAGCTCATTGCCCAAACGCAGGCGCTCGGCATTCAGCCTGGCCGCGTATTCGAGGGCGGCCGCCGGATCGTGGATCGAACAGGGGCCGACGACGACGACCAGGCGGTCATCCGCGCCATGCAGCACGCGATGCACGGCCTGGCGCGCCTGATAAGTGGTTTCGGTGACTTTTTCATTCGCCGGAAATTCGCGCAACACGTGCGCCGGAGGGGCAAGCTCCTTGATCTCGCGGATGCGGAGGTCGTCGGTAATATGCGTCATGATTCAATGAGAAGGCGGGGAAAATCGCAATTCTACCGGGATAGCGTGCATTACCAACATCACTGACGCTCGGCAACAGCCCAGGACACAGTAGAATTCGCCGCCTCCCCTGCAAGACTTTCCGCTTGCGGCCCATCCCGGAGCTTTTCTTGGCAAACCACGACTTTCCTCTGCAGGGCGAATTCATCGAGCTCAACGTCCTGCTCAAGCTGCTGGGCCTCGCCTCGTCCGGCGGCGCGGCCAAGGCCTTGATCGCCGAAGGCGCGGTGCGTGTGGATCGGCAGGTCGAAACCCGCATCCGCCGCAAGCTGCACGCGGGCGATATCGTCAAGCTGGGTGACGAGACCATCCGCATCATCAACCACGGAATTGAAAAAACCGGATGAGCATCAACTGGTTTCCCGGCCACATGACCTCGGCGCGGCGCAAGGCCGCCGAAACGATGGCGGTCATCGACGTGGTCATCGAAGTCTGCGACGCGCGCCTGCCCGAGGCCAGCAGCAATCCGCTGATCCGCGAACTGCGCCTGCACCGCCAGCGGCCCTGCCTCAAGTTGCTCAACAAGGCCGACCTGGCCGACCCCGCCGCCACCGCCGCCTGGATTGAGTTCTACAATGCCCAGCCCGGCGTCAAGGCCGTCGCCATCGCCTGCAAAAAACCCGGCGACGCGGCGCGCGTGCCGGCGTTGTGCCGTACCCTGGCGCCGCACCGCAACGACGGCATCAAGCCGCTGCGCATGCTGATCATGGGTATTCCCAATGTGGGTAAATCCACCTTGATGAATGCCCTGCTCAAGCGCCGCGTCGCCGCCGTGGGCGACGAACCGGCGGTGACCAAATCACAGATGAGCCAGGACCTGGGGCAGAACATGACCATCACCGATACGCCGGGGCTGATGTGGCCGAAAATCGCGCACGACAGCGACGGTTTCATGCTCGCCGCCAGCCACGCCATCGGCCGCAATGCGGTGATCGATTCACAGGTCGCGGCATTTCTCGGCGCACTGCTGCTGGAAAAATATCCGGCGCTGATGGCCGAGCGTTATGGTTTCAATATCGCAGGCATGGACGGCATCGGCGTGGTCGAGGCCGTCGCCAAGAAACGCGGCTGCTTCATCAGAGGCCGCAGCGGTGAACCCGACCTGGAAAAAGCCGCGATGATTTTCCTGACCGATTACCGCAGCGGCAAGCTCGGCCGCATCAGCCTGGAAACCCCGGCCAGCCGCGCCGCGATGCTGACTGCAGCCGCAGCCGCTCATTGACTGACCATCACCTCGATCTCTTCGACGATCTCTTCCTGCCGCAAGCGGTTGCGTTGCAGCAGCAAACCTTCACTGCTGCGTTCCAGATGCCGCAGCGCATTTTCCATTTGGGTCAGGCGCATGCGGTTTTCCACCCGTATGGCATGCAGCAACCGGGCCAGCAAGGTATGGAACAGGTAATGCTCCATCACCTGTTGCGCCACACAGCTGGCGGGCTCTTGCAGCAGGGGCAGGAAGCTAGTGGTATTGGCCATCGTCACTGGCGACGGCAACAAGCGTTCGCTGCGCGCGGCCGTCTCGTCACGGTAGCAAACCATCACGCCCGCCTCGCCAGACATCAATTGGCGGGCCGCACCCAGCGCATGCAGCAGCCGGTCAACGGCAGCGGCCGCATCCACAGCACCGAGCGGACCAGGCGCCACGAAGCGTGACCCGTTATCGGCTACGCTTGCCGCCAGCCGCTCGCCCACCACTACCACGGGCGCCGCCTGCCCGCCGGCCGCCTGCCACATGCGCATGACATCTTCATTGAAGCTGCCGCAAAACCCGCGCACCGAGCCGAACAGCAGCCAGACATCGCCAGTGCATTCAGGCGGCGCGGGGATTACCGGCGCGAGATCCCGCAGCGTTGCGGCCAGGGTTTCCATGACTTCGTTCTGCGCCGTTTCGCGCCGCGCCACCCGGTGCAGTTCGGCCAGCGCAAAGCTGCGCATGGCGCGCATGATGCCTGCCAAGTCGTCATACAACGCCAGACGCCCTTCGATCTCGCGTCGCTGGCTCATGTTGTTTCCGCCAGGGATTCCCGCAAGGCAGCCAGCCAGGTTTCCTGCGGCGCATCGAGCGTCAAGCCGCGCTCGGCAATGCGCGCGAAGAGCCTTGGCAGCCTCGCCGCCGCCTCATCCGGCGCAAAGCGCTCCAGCAGCCCCTGCTCGTAAGCCAAAAGCCAAGCCAGATGCGCCTGCCCGGACAGTGGCGCGAGGCGATCCTGTTTGAGCAGCGCCCGCAGCAACCGTCCGCGGCGCAATTTTTCTTCGATACCGGCCTCCACCCGCGTACCGAACCGGGCGAAGAGTTCCATTTCCAGAAACTGCAGGTAATCCAGCCGTATCCGCGCCGCCGCCGACTTGATCGCCGGATGCTGGGCCTTGCCGCCAATCCGCGAAACCGAACGGCCAATATCGATGGCTGGCAGCATGCCGGCCGCAAACAGCTTGCCGTCGAAGTAGATCTGGCCATCGGTAATCGAAATCAGATTGGTCGGGATATAGGCGGCGATCTCGCCCTGCCGCGTCTCGACCACCGGCAAAGCGGTCATGCTGCCGCCGCCAAAACCGGGGGCAAGCACGGTGGAGCGCTCCAGCAGGCGCGAATGCAGATAGAAGATGTCGCCGGGATAGGCCTCGCGCCCTGGCGGGCGGCGCAACAGCAATGATAATTCACGGTAGGACTGGGCATGGCGCGTGAGGTCGTCATACACCACCAAAGTGTCGCGCCCGGCACGCATCCAGTGTTCGGCAATCGCACACCCGGCGAACGGCGCAAGGTAGCGAAAGCCGGGCAAGGCATCGGCTTCGGCCACCACGACGACGGTGTATTGCAGCGCGCCCGCGCTGTTGAGCGCCTCAATGGTCGCCGCCACGGCGGAACGCGGCTGCCCGATGACCACGACCACGCACAGCACATTGCGTCCTTTTTGATTGATGACGGTATCGAGGACGAATGCGCTCTTGCCCATGCCGTCATCCCCCACGACCAGCTGGCGCTGCCCCTTGCCGATGGGGATCAGGGTGTCAACAATCTTGCTGCCGGTGTAAAGAGGTTGTGTGACGAAATCGCGTTCCACGATCGGCGGTGCGGCCGCTTCAAGGAATCGGGATTCGATTGTTTCCGCTGGCGCCAACCCATCCAGCGGGTTGCCCAGCGGGTCTACCACACGGCCGAGCAGCGTATCGCCAACGCCGACTTTCAGGCGGCGGCCTGTCCGCTGCACGGCCATGCCCGCGGTAAGGCCATGCTGCTGCGACAGCAGGATCGCGCCGAGCAGATGCTCCGCCAACTGGAATACCAGCGCGGTACTGCCATCGTCAAAATAGATCAGTTCATCGAGCTGCGCCGATGGCAGGCCGCTCACCCAGGCGATGCCATCGCCAACCCCAACCACGCTGCCACGCTCCGTCAGGCGCAGGCCAAAGCGATAGTCTGGCGGGTGGCCTGGGGGCTCATGCGTCAAGGACTCAAGCATGCTTAGCCTGCCGCTGGAAAAATGCCAGTTCGTCAGCCAGGCTGGCGTCAAGCCGGCATTGCCCCACGGCCGCGCGCAAGCCGCCGATCAGTTCCGGCGATTCACTGAAATGTACCGCCAGCGGCCGACCAGCGGCCTTCGCCAGGGCTGCGCTCAGCGCCGACCGCGCCAGCGCATCCAGCGGGTGGGCGCTGGCTATGTCCACCGCCTCGCGTTCAGTCAAGGCAGCGACCGCCTGCCGCAACGTCGTGCGTTCCGCTTCCGGCAGGACATCAAGATCCTCGCAAAAGACCTGGACGATCCGTTGGGTCAGTGTGGGCGTAGCCAGCCGCTGCAATATGGCCGCTGCTGCGCCATAGGCATCCTTCATTGCCTGCCGCCCTAAAGCAGCCGTCCGCGCAGCCTCTGCCGCATCGCTGCGGGCGCGGCTTTTGGCCTCTTCGTCAGCCAGTGCGCGCTTGAGTTCGTCGAGACGCTTGGCGCGTTCCTGAACCAGTTCCTGCGCCAGCTTTTGACGTGCCTGCTCACGCTCCGCATTCCAGTCGGCCAGACGACCCTCATATTGCGTCTTCAGGTTTTCGGCTTCACGCCGCAGGGTATCCGCTTCGCCCTTGGTCGCCTGCATCTTTTCCCGACGCGCATCGAGCATGGCCAGCACCGGACGATAGAAGAAATGCTGCAGCAGCCACAGCAGGATGAGGAAGTTGATGATCTCAAGCACGAATGTCGTCCAGTCGATTTGCATCGTGGTCTCCGCAGCTATTACTTGAGGAAGTATTCGAGCAGCGGGTTGCGGAACAGGATAATCAACGCGATCACCAGGCAATAAATCGCCAGTGATTCGATCATCGCCAACCCGATGAACAGGGTGCGCGTGATCGTCTTCTCGGCCTCTGGCTGGCGCGCCAGGGCTTCCAGGGCGCTGCTGATGGCGCGCCCCATGGCAATGGCCGGCAGCATGGTGCCCAGGGCAATCACCAGTCCGGCAACGATCGTGGATAGCGCGCTGAAAATGTGCAGGTCGTTCATGGAATCTCCTTCTCAGATGGGGGGGTTGGGGGCGGCGCGGCGGACTCGGGCGCATCAGGCGCCTCAGGCACATCGGGCGCATCGGGCGCCTCAAGCGCACCGGCAATGTAAATCAGCGCCAGCATGCCGAAGATGTAGGCTTGCACCAGCGCTTCGACCACATGCAGCATGAGCAGCGGCACGGGCACGAGAAAACCGGCGATCAGCAGCACCAGCAGCGCCGCCATTTCCAGGCTCATCATGTTGCCGAACAGGCGGATGGCAAGCGCCAGCGTGCGGGTGAGTTCGCTGATGATGTTAAAGGGCAGCAGGATCACGCTCGGCTCGACATAATGGCGCAGGTAGGGACGCCAGCCCATGGCGCGGATGCCGAACCAGTGCGTGGAAAAAAACACCAGCGCCGCCAGCGCGGCGGTAGCGGAAAGATCACGGGTGGGCGCATGCAAGCCAGGAACCAGCCCCGTCAGGTTCGCCACCAGGACGAACAGCCAGAGTGTCGCGACAAACGGCAGCACACGCCGGGAGGCCTGCGGCAGGACCTCGGCAATCGCGGCCTCAATGGTGGCCACGGTGGCCTCCAGAGCGATTTGCCAGCGCGCCGGCTCGGCTTGCAAACGGCGCGACAGATAAGCCGCCAGCAGGCCGAAAACCAGCATGAGGCCCCATGTCGTGGTGACGGTATCGGTGATGGCCAGGGAACCCAGCCGGAAGACGACATCGGCGCCCAATCCGCCGCCGCTCATGATTTCCCCTTGAGAAAACGGTAGGCATTGTAAGCGCCCAGCGCAATGCCCAGCACGATCAGGCTCATGGTCCAGCGCACCGAATAGCCTGCAATGAGCGAATCCAGCCAACGGCCAAGATAGGCGCCCGCAATGATGGGGACGACGAACAGCAAGCCGAGGGTGCCGCCATAGAACATGATGCCGACCCAGGTCGCCGGCCGCTGCGCTTTTTCCCGCAGCCGACGCGCATCGCGCAAGGTATCGGCAATCAGCTTTTCTTGATCTCTCATCGGCCGTATCCCTTCTGCCTCTTCTGCCATTACGCGCCGCCCTGGCTATCCATGTCGGCAAGCCGCCGCAGCAGCGACCGGTCGATTTTCGCCAGGGTCTGGCGCGCCGTGCTCAATTCCGAATCGTCCCGCGCCATCTCGCTCGCCAGATGATCAACCAATGCGCCAGGCTCGTCGCCAAGGAAATAGCGCACGGCCATGATGCTCAGTGCATTATTGCTGAAGCGCAAAACGCCTCCTGGCAAGGCGGCATAATGCCAGGCGCCGGTATCATCCAGAAAACGGGCCAGGCCATAACGCAGCACCGCGACCATGGCTTCATGGCCGGGCAGAATGCCGAAAACGCCGCTGGCATCGGCTCCGACAAATTGCCGCACGCGCGCAAAGCGGTTCTCGCCATGGGAGTCCAGCAACGCCAGGCCAAAGGTGCTCATGCCGGCATGCCGCCGCGCATATAGCAGTCAGACTCGCTCAAGGCGTCGAACCGCCCGTCGAGAAAGCCTTCACAATCGGCCAGGGTTTGCGCCAGCGGCACGCTGACGCCAGCAATGCCGGTATGGTCAGCGACCACGCTGAAAGGCTGCGTCAGATAACGTTCGATCCGGCGCGCCCGCTCAACAATGCGCCGGTCCTCAGCCGAGAGCTCCTCGATGCCCAGCATGGCGATAATGTCCTCCAATTCGCGATAGCGCGCCAGGTGTTCCCGCACCGCACGCGCCACCTTGTAGTGCCTGTCGCCCAGGATGCGGCGATCCATCATGCGGGAACCGGATTTAAGCGGATCCACCGCCGGATAAATGCCCTTGGCGGCCTGCTGGCGGGAAAGGATCACGGTGCTGTCCAGATGGCCGAGGATCGTGGCGACTGCCGGGTCGGACATGTCGTCGGCCGGAACATACACGGCCTGCACCGAGG
>JBAQUE010000130.1:0-5724 GCA_049297315.1 Rugosibacter sp. | reverse complement strand
ATGGGCAGATTACAAGGCAAGATCGCATTGATCACCGGAACGGCGGATGGACAAGGACGCGCTGCGGCGCTGGCCTTTGCCCGCGAAGGCGCCAAAGTCGTTGGTTGCGACCTGAAGACGGACCTGGCGGCGGAGACAGTGGACATGGTGCGCCGCGCCGGTGGCGAGATGGTGTCAATGCAGCCCTTGCACCTGAATGACGAAGAGCAGGTCAAGGCCTGGATCGACTTCGCTGTCAAAAGCTATGGCGACTTCGACATTCTCTACAACAACGCCTCGGGGGTGCGTGGTGGCAGCATCGAGTCCCTGACCCGGGAAGACTGGGATTTCAACATCGCCAATGAAGTCACCATCCTGTTTCTGGCCATCAAGCATGCCCTGCCGATATTCAAGCGCAAAGGGCGCGGCGTGATCCTGAACACCGGCTCGGTCGCCGGCATGGTTGGCGCGGCGATGCCGGGCAATATCCCGGGCAACTTCGTGCATAACATCTCCAAGGCGGCGGTTATCCGCATGGGGGTCAATCTGGCCGTGGAACTCTCCCCGTACAATATCCGTGTCAACACGGTGTCACCCGGGCTGATCGATACGCCGGCCGTGCGCCCGTTGCTTGAGGCAGGTGGTCTTGAGCCGTTCATGCGCAGCCTCCTCGTCAAGCGTAAAGGCGAAGGCAGCGACATCGCCCAAGCTGCGGTATTCCTGTGTTCCGACGAAGCAAGCTATATCACTGGCGCGAATTTGCCGGTGGATGGCGGCTGGACGGCATCGGGCGGCCTGGGGCAGCCTGATCCCGAGACCACCAAAATATTTGCCGAAGCCATGGCCAAGCTGAGCACCATACCCGGCGGGCCAAAGTAAGCTGATAACGGAAAAGCAATGAATGGCGAGCCATGCGTGATGCGCTGCAATCTCAGCATCACGCATGGCGTTGTGTTATCCCCTGTAAATAAAACACCAAGGAGGTTATTTGCATGCAAAATTTCATGAAAAATCCACGCTTGGCAAGAATTGTCGGCGCTGTACTGTTCGGTCTGGTTGCCTCGGCACATGCCGAGCCTCCTTCCGGTTCTCCCGCCACACCGCCTGCCGATCCCCGCATGCATCCAGGCGAAGTACGGGTGTTGGACCTGGACCCGAAGAATTTCAAGGAAGTAGTGCCCGGCAAGGTGTACATGCGCCACTGGTTTGGCACCAATGCCAGCGTGGCGATGTTCCGCGTCCTGCCCGGGGAAGGCGAGGCGCCGCGAGCCGCCTTGCATAGCCATGGCACTGAACTGGGTGTGCAAATGAAGGGCAGCGGCACGATGTTCGACGAGGCGGGGCATGCTTATCCCCTGCATGAGGGGGATGTCATGCTGGTCAAGGCTGGCATCAAGCATACAGGCGAATTCGGCAAATCTGAAAATATCATTCTCAGTATCGTGACGCCAGCGCGCCCTGAATATCCTGCGGAAGATGGCGTGGCGTATTTCCCCGGCAGCGGCAAACCGGCCACTGCGCAAGCGCCCTCTTTGCAGGGCGACCAAGGCCCGCCCGTGCGCATCCTGTTCAATCTCAATACCATCGCGGACCAGATGGATACCATCATTCCCGGCCAATTGTATTTCAAGCACTGGCATGGTGATGATGTGAGCGTTGGCGCCTTCCGCATGGTGCGTAATGAGAAGGGGCATTTCCCGGGCAAGATGAACAAGCATGGCGAAGAAGTGGCCTTGCTCGCCAAGGGCAGCCTGAACATGGAGATTGGCGGCAAGCCCTATCATGTTGCCGAAGGCGAAGTGTTGATGATTCCGCCCTATATGCCGCACGTAGGTACCTGTGAAAGCGATGAGTGCATGCTGATTTCCTGGTTCACCCCGAACCGCATGAGCGAATGGGGCCCCGAGGGCAATAACAAGCCGGAACTGCGTTTCCTGGACAAGAGCAAAAAGTAACACCTTCATTTCATTTGTTCAGTCACGATAGATAAATGAATCAGGCGGGCCATGGCGACAAGTTGTCGTCATGGCCCGCTTCTTTTTAGGTGCGATGCTTGAAGCGGGTGTGCTCTTGATACTTGCGATATTCCGTTGCAGAATGGCAAAGCTTTTTCTATTCAGCCAACGCAAAACATCAAGAGGATATCTATCATGCAAACATCAGCCACACCGACGGACCCAGGTGAAACGCGGGTCTTGAATCTGGACCCGGGAAATTACAAGGAAGTGGTGCCCGGCAAGGTGTACATGCGCCACTGGTTTGGTACAGATGCCAGTGTGGCGATGTTCCGGATATTGCCTGGCGAGGGAGAAAGCGACGCCGTGCGCCCTCCACTGCACAGCCATGGTACCGAGTTTGGCGTGCAGTTGAAGGGCAATGGCACGATGTTCGACGAAGCGGGACGCAGCTACCCGTTGCGCGAGGGCGATGTCATGCTGGTTCGCGCCGGCGTCAAGCACACGGGTGAATTCGGTGATTCGGAAAATGTCATTCTCAGTATCGTGACACCAGCACGGCCGGAATATCCTCCCGAGGACGGCACGGCGTATTTCCCCGGTAATGGCGCACCAGCTTCTACGCCGGCGCCTTCCCTGTCAGGTGATCAAGGGCCGCCCGTCCGCATCCTGTTCAATCTCAACACGATTGCCGATCAGATGAACGAAATCATTCCCGGGCAACTGTATTTCAAGCACTGGCATGGTGATGATGTGAGCATTGGCGCTTTCCGCATGGTGCGCAATGAAAATGGGCACTTCCCCGGCAAGGTCAACATGCATGGTGAGGAAATATCCTTTGTCGCCAAAGGCAGTTTGAGCATGGAGATCGGTGGCAAGCCCTGCCATGTTGATGAAGGCGAAGTACTGGTGATCCCGCCCTTCACACCGCATGTCGGCACTTGCGATACGGACGAATGCCTGCTGCTTTCATGGTTTACCCCGAATCGCCTGGGCGAATGGGGGCCGGAAGGCAACGCCAAGCCGGAATTCAGCTTCCTGGAAAAAGCTGGGGAGTAATTTCAAAGCGGGGGGCATTGCGAGATCGCCGCAGTGCGGTGCTCCCCTGCCCCAGGGGCTGTTGCTAGCCACAATCTCGCCCGATAAATCGGTTCCTGCAAAAGCTTGGCGGTGGGTTTTCAGGACACCCTATTGAAATCCCGGGTAATGCCTCCATATCCCGTGGCTGAATTCAGTTTATTTTTTCATCACAAGGGAATTTCAATGACCACAGCCACCAGTCCAGACAGTTCATCCAGCGCAAGCCGCGAGACACTCGGTTTCCAGACCGAGGTCAAACAGCTTTTGCATTTGATGATCCACTCCTTGTATTCCAACCGCGAGATTTTTCTGCGCGAGCTGATTTCGAATGCATCGGATGCCTGCGACAAGTTGCGTTTTGAAGCGCTGCACAACGACGCATTGCTTGAGCAGGATGGCAATTTTCAAATCCGCGTGGCCTATGACCCAACGGCGCGCACGCTGACCATTGCCGACAATGGCATAGGCATGAGCCGCGAAGAGGCGATTGCCAACCTTGGTACGATCGCTAAGTCGGGCACCCGCGAATTTTTCTCGCAACTCTCCGGCGACCAGAAAAAAGACGCCGGGTTGATCGGCCAGTTTGGCGTCGGCTTTTATTCTTCATTCATCGTTGCCGACCGCGTTACGGTGCTTACGCGCCGCGCCGGTTTGGCGGCGGATCAGGGGGTGCGCTGGGAGTCGGCAGGGGCGGGTGAGTTCACCATCGAGATGACCGAAAAGCCCACACGCGGCACCGAGATCACCTTGCATTTGCGCGCAGACCAGGATGACCTGCTGTCCGGCTGGAAGCTGCGCTCCATCATCCATAAATATTCCGATCACATCCTGCAGCCGATTGTGATGAAGAAGGAAGAATGGCGCGAAGGCAAAGACGGCGAAAGCGGCGGCCAAGTGGTGACTGACGAGGATGAGACTGTCAATCAGGCATCGGCTTTGTGGGCGCAGCCGAAGAACGACATCAGCGAAGACGAATACAAGGCGTTTTACAAGCATGTCAGCCACGATTTTGCCGACCCGCTGGCCTGGGTGCATGCCCGCGTCGAAGGCAAGAGCGAATACACGCAACTGCTGTATATCCCCGAGCGCGCGCCGTTCGACTTGTGGGACCGCAACGCGCGCCATGGCATCAAGCTGTATGTGCGCCGCGTGTTCATCATGGATGATGCCGAGCAGCTGTTGCCGATGTACCTGCGCTTCGTGCGCGGCATCGTCGATTCGGCCGATTTGCCGCTGAATGTCTCGCGCGAGATTTTGCAGGAATCAAAAGACATCGAGGCTATCCGCAAGGGTTGCACGGCCAAGGTGCTGAGCCTGCTGACTGACATGGCGGCGAATGAGAAAGACAAATATACGAAGTTTTGGGATGCCTTCGGCCGTGTGCTGAAAGAAGGCGTGGGCGAGGATTTCGCCAACAAGGAAAAAATCGCCGGCCTGTTGCGCTTTACCTCGACGCAGGCCGATACGACCGAAGGAAGTGTAAAGCCGCCGGAGCAGCCCGTGTCGCTGGCCGATTATGTGGCGCGCATGAAGCCAGAGCAGGAGAAGATTTATTACGTCACGGCGGATACCTTCAATGCCGCGAAGAACAGCCCGCACCTGGAAGTGTTCCGCAAGAAGGGCATCGAAGTGCTGCTGCTCTCCGAACGCGTCGATGAATGGGTCGTATCGCATTTGACAGAGTTCGATGGCAAGGCGCTGGCCTCGGTGGCCAAGGGCGGCCTGGATTTGGGCAAGCTGGAAGATGAAGCCGAGAAAAAGGCGCAGGAATCGGCGGCGGATGAATACAAGGCTCTGACCGAAAAAATTGCCAAGACGCTGGCCGAGCGGGTCAAGGAAGTGCGCGTGACGCATCGCCTGACGGATTCGCCGGCCTGTCTGGTGGCTGATGAACACGAGATGTCGGGCAACCTGGCGCGGCTGCTCAAGGCCTCCGGGCAGAATGCGCCGATGGGCAAGCCCACTCTGGAAATCAACCCGCAGCATCCGGTGGTACAGCGCTTGAAAACAGAAGAGAAACGCTTCGATGACTGGGCAGCCGTGCTGTTTGATCAGGCACTGTTGGCCGAAGGCGGCCAACTGGATGATCCAGCTACCTTCGTGAAACGCATGAACCAGTTGATGCTGGAAATGAGTGGCGGCTGAAAAATCACCGGTGATGGGCGCGCGCCTGCAAGGCCTGCCGCCCATCATCAATGCCCAGGCGCGCGTACTGGTGCTGGGCAGTTTCCCGTCAGCCGCTTCATTGGCCGCGCAGCAGTACTATGCGCATCCGCAAAACCAGTTCTGGCGCATCCTCGGCGCGGTGCTCGCGCAACCCTTGACCGGGATGGATTACGCCGCACGCATCGCGGCAGCGCAAGCGGTGGGCATTGCAATATGGGATGTGTTCGCCTCGTGCGAGCGCAATGGCAGTCTTGATTCTGCCATTCGCAATGCGGTGACCAACGATCTAGTAACCCTCAGAAAGTCGGCGCTGGCGATACGGCGTGTATGTTTCAACGGCCGCATGGCGGCGCGGCGTCAGCGCGAAATCGAGGCGCTGGGCTATGAGGTACGCATATTGCCATCCACCAGCCCGGCGCATGCCGGCATGCGCTTCGAGGAAAAGCTGCTGCGCTGGCGCGCCGCCTTGTGTGACTTTTGACCGCGCTACCTGACGCCTGACAGGTGCGCCACAGGCTTGAAAGTCTTTTCCGTTATAGTACGC
>JBAQUE010000129.1:0-16023 GCA_049297315.1 Rugosibacter sp. | reverse complement strand
CGATAATCCACTGGAATTCGGCGTTGGCATCGGTACCGGCCAGCGCCTCGGACAGCGTAGCCACCACTTGCGCGGACGCCAGAATATCCGTCGCGCCGGCCGCCATCGCATCCGCCTGCGCATCGGGAAAATGCCGGGGATTCACCAGCACCAGACGCGACAAGCCCATGGTCTTCATCGCCCGCGCCGCAGCGCCGATATTGCCCGGGTGACTGGTGTGCGAAAGGATGATGCGGATGTGTGAAAAAATTCCCAGAGGCGACTGGAGGGAAGTGCAAAGCAAGCAAAGCGCTGGCGCTGGTGACACGCCGCGCAGCTTTGAATCCGTCTCTGGAAAGTCCTCTTGGGGGACGGCGGAAAGCAAAGCGGCTACCGTGCGAAAACGGCTTTCACCGTTGCGGCCTGCTCAAACGTGTGGTGCAGATGTCGGTTCATATTAGAATTGCGGCCTTCGCGCGAAATGCGCCTGCTCTCCCGTAAAAATTCATGCATCCCACGCTCAACATCGCCGTCAAGGCCGCGCGTCGCGCCGGCCAGATCATCAACCGCGCCAGCCTCGATATCGACTCGTTGAATGTCGGCATCAAGCAACAAAGCGATTACGTCACCGAAGTTGATCGTGCGGCCGAAGCGGCCATTATCGCTGTCTTGCGCGAGGCCTATCCAGCCTACGGAATTCTAGCAGAGGAGTCTGGCCTGGCCGGTACCGATGCCAACGCCGAATTCCAGTGGATTATCGATCCGCTGGATGGCACCACCAATTTCATCCACGGCGTGCCGCAATATGCCATCTCCATTGGCCTCGCCAAACAGGGCGTGATGCAGCAAGCCGTGGTGTATGACTCCAACCGCAACGAGATTTTCACCGCCAGCAAGGGCGGCGGTGCATTCCTCAACGGCAAGCGCATCCGCGTCGCCAAACGCACCAAGCTGGAAGAAGCGCTGATCGGCACCGGCTTCCCCTATCGCGTGTTCGACCACATTGACGCCTATCTCGCCATCTTCCGCGACCTGGCGCAAAAAACCGCCGGCATGCGCCGCCCCGGCGCCGCCTCGCTCGACCTTGCCTGGGTCGCCTGCGGCCGCATGGACGGCTTCTGGGAACTCGGCCTCTCCCCCTGGGACATGGCCGCCGGCAGTCTGCTGATCAGCGAAGCAGGCGGTATGGTCAGCGACCTGTCGGGTGAATCGAATTACATGCAGACCGGCAACATCATCGGCGGCAACCCAAAAATTTTCGGCCAGTTGCTGCAAGTCATCGCCCCCCACCTGAACCCCAATCTGCGCGCCTGAGGCTGAGCACGGCATGACCTCACCGCCCTCGACACCTGATCTGGCGGCGCATACCCCGGTGATGCAACAGTGGTTCCGCAACAAGGCGGAACACGCGGGCAAGCTGTTGTTTTTCCGCATGGGTGATTTTTACGAGCTGTTTTACGAGGATGCCGAACAGGCGGCACGCCTGCTTGACCTGACGCTGACCACGCGCGGCCAGTCGGCGGGCAAGCCGATTCCTATGGCCGGCATTCCGTATCACGCGGCGGATGGCTACCTTGCGCGCCTGGTCAAGCTCGGCGTCTCGGTGGCCATCTGCGAGCAGATTGGCGACCCGGCGCTGGCCAAGGGGCCGGTGGAACGCGCCGTAACGCGCGTCATCACGCCGGGCACGTTGACTGATGCCGGGCTGCTCGACGACAAGCGCGACAGCCTGCTCGCCGCGCTGATCATCGACCGCCAGCAGGCCGGGCTGGCCTGGCTGAATCTGGCGAACGGCGATTTGCGGCTGATGGAAACCACGCGCGACGCCCTGCCCGCGCATCTTGAACGCCTGCGTCCGGCGGAGCTTTTATTACCCGACGACGCACGCAACATGACCGATGTCAGCGCAGAAAATAACGCCGCCCTGCAATATCTGCCCGACTGGCATTTCGACGCGCAGGCGGCCAAACATGCGTTGAGCGAACACTTTGGCACACGCGACCTGGCCGGTTTCGGCCTGGCTGGCGAAACGCTGGCGCTGGCCGCGGCAGGCGCGTTGTACCGCTACGCGCAAGCCACGCAAATGCAGGCGCTGGCGCACATCACCGGCCTCACGGTGGAACGCGAAAGCGCCTATCTGCGGCTGGATGCCGCGACGCGGCGCAATCTCGAAATTTCCGCCACGCTACGCGGCGAAGCCTCGCCCACGCTGCTCTCGCTGCTCGACACCTGCGCCACCAGCATGGGCTCGCGCTGGCTGCACCACTGCCTGCATCACCCGATCACCGACCGCGCGGTTCCGCACGCCCGCCATGCGGCGGTTGCCGCGCTGATCGGCGAAGCGGGCGATAGGCCTTACGCCGCGCTCAACAAAACGCTCACCGGCTTCGCCGACATCGAACGCATCACCGCCCGCATCGCGTTGAAAAATGCGCGGCCACGCGATCTATCCGCGCTGCGCGACAGCCTGGCGCGGCTTGATGCAATTCGCGATCTACTGGCTCACCAGAAAGTCGGCGATGGTGACACGGCGGCAAATGCAGAAAATACGGCGAATACACCACCAGCATCAGGCGAAACCTCGCGCCTCGCCGAACTCACCGCCGCACTCGCCACACCGCACGCCGGCCTTGCCCTGCTGACGCAAGCCGTGGCCGCCGAACCCACCGCCTTGGTCCGCGATGGCGGCGTCATCGCGGCAGGCTATGACGCGCAACTGGACGAACTGCGCCATATCCAGACCAACAGCGGCGAATTCCTGATCGCGCTCGAAGCGCGCGAACGCGAGCGCACCGGCATCGCCTCGCTGAAAGTCGAATTCAACAAGGTGCATGGCTTTTACATCGAAGTCACCCACGCCAACACCGAACGCATCCCCGACGATTACCGCCGCCGCCAGACGCTGAAAAATGCCGAGCGCTACATCACGCCGGAACTCAAGACTTTCGAAGACAAGGCGCTCTCGGCGCAGGAACGGGCGCTCAGCCTGGAACGCCACCTGTGGGACGAACTGATTTCCGCACTGGCCGTGCATATTCCGCCTTTGCAGCGCATCGCCCGTGCCATCGCCGAGCTGGACGGCCTCGCCGCCTTCGCCGCCGCCGCCGTGCGTTACGACTATCGGCAGCCGGAATTCTGCGAAGAAACCCTGATCGCCATCGAAGGCGGCCGCCATCCCGTCGTCGAACAACAAGTGCGCAGCACCGGCGGCAACTTCATCGCCAACGACCTGAACTTCTCGGCGGCGCGGCGCATGCTGCTGATCACCGGCCCCAACATGGGCGGCAAATCCACCTACATGCGGCAAACCGCGCTGATCGTGCTGCTCGCCCATTGCGGCAGTTTCGTGCCCGCCACGCGCTGCCGCATCGGGCCGATGGATGCGATCTACACACGCATCGGCGCATCCGACGACCTAGCCTCGGGGCGCTCCACCTTCATGGTCGAAATGACCGAGGCCGCAGCGATCCTGCATGAGGCCACCGACAAATCGCTGGTGCTGATGGACGAAATCGGGCGCGGCACCTCGACCTTCGACGGTGTCGCGCTGGCCTTCGCCATCGCCCGCCACCTGATCGAAAAAAACCGTTCCTATACGCTGTTTTCAACCCACTACTTCGAGCTGACGCATCTGGCGCAGGATTATCCGGTCTGCTGCAACGTGCATCTCGACGCCGTGGAACATGCGCACAAGATCATCTTCCTGCACTTGGTCAAGGATGGCCCCGCTTCGCAAAGCTATGGCGTGCAAGTCGCCGCGCTGGCCGGCATGCCGCCCGCCGTGGTGCGCGAAGCGCGGCGGCGGTTGACGCTGATGGAAAACCGCGAAGTCGGCACACTGATGCAACCGGACCTGTTTGCCAGCGCACCGCCGCTGCCCGAGCCACCACACCCTGCGCTGGATGCATTGCGCGACCTGAACCCGGATGAACTCAGCCCGCGCGATGCGCTGGAGAAAATCTATACGCTGGTGAAGCTGGCGAAATCCTGAAGCGCTACCGATCAGTGCGTTTCGCTCTCCGGCGGCACCGGCGCGGGCAATACCAGGATGCCTTCTTCCAGCAGTTCGCGGGTTTCTTCCATGGTCGCCACACCGCGAATATTGCGCGGCGGCGCTTCCTTGTAGTGGATGCGGCGCGCTTCTTCCGGCAGGCGCTCGCCGACATTTTCCGCCTGGCGCGCCATCGTCGCCAGTTGTTGAAAAAACTGCCGCGCCGCCTGCGGCTCAACGGTTTGCATCGGCGCGGTTTGCATCGGCGTGGCGCGCGCCGGCGCTACTGCACAGCCTGGCGCTGATGACCTGTCCTCATCGCCACTTGCGCTGTCAACTGATCCGCCACGCCGCACATGCGGCCCGGAAGGCAACTGACTTATCGTTGATGTCCCGCAATACGCGCACTGCACCAGATCATCCGCTAACTGGCCGCGAAATGCCTCGCTGGAGGCAAACCAGCCTTCGAAATGGTGCCCGTTATCGCAAAGAAGATTGAGAACAATCATGGAATAAATAGAGGAGGGATTTGAAGCAGCGGCCGCATGTCGTTGCCACTGATTACGCTTACGCAAAAATTTCGTCGAAGAATGCGCGCATGGCCTGCCATGAACGCTTGTCTGACAAGGCATTGTACGCCAGCCCCGACATGCCGCCCGCCGCCGGATTGGTGAAGCTATGCACCGTGCCGCCATAGCTGATGAACTGCCAGTCCGCGCCCGCCTTGGTCATTTCCTCGGTGAAAGCGTTGACCGCCGCCGGCGGCACCAGCGGATCATCCGCGCCGTGGCACACCAGCACTTTGGCCTTCACCTGCCCCGGCTGCGCCGGACGTTTGGTTTCCAGCGCGCCATGGAACGAGACCACACCTTTCAGCGGCGCGCCATCACGCGCGAGTTCGAGACAAAACGAACCGCCCATGCAATAACCGATCATCGCCAGACGGCTGGCGTCCACCTGCGGCAACGCAGCCAGGGTATCCAGCGCAACCCGCGCGCGTTGGCGGAATTTCACCGGGTCGTCGCGCAAGGGCATCGCAATCCCCATCGCCACCTGCAAATCCTTGGCCTCGAAACCGTCGCCATACGGATCCGCCGCCAGCGCGACATAACCCAAAGCGGCCAGCCGCTCGGCGCTTTGCCGCGCGTGGTCGCCCAGCCCGAAGGCTTCGGGCATCACCAGCACGCCCGGCCGCTTGCCGGACAGTTGATCGTCATACGCCAAAAAACCGCGCAGGGTTACTTCGCCATCACGATATTCGATCGTGCCTGTTTTCATTTGCATGCTCCTCTCATTTTGTTATGGGTCAATAGAATAGATTGCGGAATGGACGGTTCATAAAAAAAGGCGCGAATCGCTCCGCGCCATTTCCCGTTTCTTCGCCTGAATCAACCAATTCGCCGTATTGCCAACGCCGACTTTTCTGACATCAAGCCTTCGCCAGTTCCGCCTCGATCGCTTCAAGCAGCTTGGGCGCATCCGGCGCCGTATCGGGCGCAAATCGGCGCACGACCTGGCCGGCACGATTGACGAGGAACTTTTCGAAGTTCCACACCACTTCGGGTGGCGACGTCGGTTCCATCTTGTAGCCACGCAACATGGTCTCCATGCCGCCACGGTCTTCCGTTTCCGGCTTGCTGGTCGTCAGGTGCTTGTACAACGGATGCTTGTCCGCACCCGTCACCTGAATCTTGCTGTACAGCGGAAACTTCACGTCATAGGTGGTTTTGCAGAAGGTCTGGATTTCCTCGTTGCTGCCCGGCTCCTGAGCACCAAAATCGTTGGCGGGAAAAGCCACCACGGAAAACTTCTTGCCGCGATATTTTTCATAGAGCTTTTCGAGGCCTTCGTATTGTGGCGTCAAGCCGCATTTGGATGCGACGTTCACCACCAGCATCACTTCACCCTTGTGTTCACCCAGGGTGGCATTGCTGCCGTCGATTTTCTTGAGCGGAATGTCATAGAGCGCTGTTGTCATGATGTAATCCTCCGGATGGAATGTTTGATGGATGGGATGAGAAATTCCAATGCAGCCAGGAAATTTTCCAGCACACTATATCAAGAAACCGCACTTTTACCGAAGGCCTACCAAGAACCTCATAATGACTACATTTGAAACCGGCTTTGCCCGCGTAAACGATGCCCAAATCCATTTTGAGCAAGCCGAGGCAGGCCACATAGCCAACATGGAGGCACCCGATCAGTTTAAGAAAACCGTTTTGCACTTTCTCATGGGCAATAGCCGGCTCAGGCTTAGTCAGGCATGGCCTGCGCTAATCACTGCACGGAAAATTGCATGTGGTGCCCGGGACCGGAATCGAACCGGTACGCCGCTTTCGCAGCGAGGGATTTTAAATCCCTTGTGTCTACCAATTTCACCACCCGGGCGTAGGCACTGCCACGAAAACCACGCGGGAAATTCTGGAGGCGCGACCCGGAATCGAACCGAGGTACACGGCTTTGCAGGCCGCTGCATAACCACTCTGCCATCGCGCCAGGATCAAGAACCCGTGGCTGGAATTACGAGAAACCTTGAGGAAACTAAAAAGGGAAAACGGTTGTACGTTTTCCCTTTCCTTGGAATATGGAGCGGGAGAAGAGTCTCGAACTCTCGACCTCAACCTTGGCAAGGTTGCGCTCTACCAACTGAGCTACTCCCGCAAAACAGGCGCGAATTATAGCTGGCTCCGGCAAGCTGTCAATGGCTTCTTGCAGAAATTGCGGGCCATGCTTTCCTCAAGTAATAAATCATCGACCACAAGGTGAGCAAGGCCGCTAGCCACAACAGCCATGCGCCCACGGCCTGCACATTCACCGGCCCCAGCGGCGTGTGCCACAGCAGCAGAGGGATCGCCACCATCTGCGCGCCCGTTTTCAGTTTGCCGACGAAGGAAACGGCCACGCTTTTCGCCGCGCCTATCTTCGCCATCCATTCGCGCAGGGCGGAAATCGAAATTTCACGGCCGATGATGATGAAGGCCAGCATGGCGTCCGCGCGGTTCAGTTGCACCAGCATGACCAGCGCGGCGGCGACCATCAGCTTGTCGGCCACCGGGTCGAGAAATGCACCGAAAGCCGAGGTCTGCCCCAGCTTGCGCGCCAGCCAGCCATCCAGCCAGTCGGTCAGCGCCGCCACGGTAAAGGCGGCGGTGGCGATCATGTTTTGCTCGGCACTGGTCAGCGGCACATAAAACACGCCAACGACCAGCGGAATGAGGCAAATCCGCCCCCAGGTCAATGCATTCGGAATATTCAGCGGCATATCAGCGTCATCAGCGTAATTGGTTATGGATTGTTTCGGCCAGATGGCGCGAAATGCCGGCGACGCGGCACAGGTCTTCGATTGTCGCGGCACGCACGCCATCCAGCCCGCCAAATTGCGCCAGCAAGTTTTTGCGCCGGGCCGGGCCGATGCCGGCGATGTCTTCCAGCTTTGAGTGGCCACGTGCCTTGGCGCGCCGCGCGCGATGGCCGACGATGGCAAAGCGGTGCGCTTCGTCACGAATTTCCTGCAACAGATGAAAGCCCGCGTTGTCCATGGCCAATTGTAACGGCTGGCTGCGACCATGCACAAACAGGGTTTCCAGGCCGGGCTTCCTGTCCTCGCCCTTGGCTACGCCGATGCTTTGCAAGTAGTCCAGCCCCAGCTCGGCAAACACTTCCCGCGCGACGCCATGCTGCCCCTTGCCACCGTCGATGAGCACCAGGTCAGGCGCATTCGCCGTATCACCAACACCGTCCGACTGGATACCGCTACGCATAACTTTTGCGTAACGCCGCGTCAATGCCTGGCGCATCGCGGCGTAATCATCGCCGCCGGTGATGCCGCTGATATTGAAGCGGCGGTATTCGCTTTTCTTCATCGCGCCATCCACGCACACCACGCACGAGGCGACGGTGCCTTCGCCCATTGTGTGGCTGATGTCAAAGCATTCGATGCGATGCGGCAACTCGGGCAATTCGAGTGCGGCCTGCAGCGCGGCCAGGCGGCTGCCGGAGCGCGTTTTGGCCTGCTTGCGCGAGGTCATCGCCAACCGCGCATTGCTCTCCGCCATCGCCAGCCAGGCGCGTTCCATTTCGTTTTTGGGCGGCCCGGCGTGGACATTTTCCGGCAGGTCATCCAGCGGCCAGGGGCTGAGGATGGTGCGCGCCGGGATGGGTTTATCCGCATAGTGCTGCTCGACAAAAGCCGCCAGGACTTCGCCCGCCTCGACGCTGCCCGTGGCTTGCGGAAAATAGGCACGATCGCCCAGATGCAGGCCGCCGCGCACCATGGCCAGGTTCACGCACGGCTCGCCATGCTCAACGACAGCGACGATGATATCGACATCCGCATCGCGCGTGGAACTGACATATTGCCGGTGCAGCACAGCTTGCAGGGATTTGATCTGGTCGCGCAACATCGCCGCCTCCTCGAACCTGAGCTGCTCTGCGGCGGCATTCATGCGCGCGCCCAGATCGTCGATCACTTCCGAGTGCTTGCCGCGCAAAAACAGTTCCGCCAGGCGCACATCCGCCGCGTAATCATCCGCCGAGATCAGCCCGACGCAAGGCGCTTTGCAGCGGTGAATCTGATGCAGCAAGCAAGGCCGCGAACGGTGGGCGAACACCGCCTCTTCACAGGTGCGCAACAGAAAGGCTTTCTGCACCAGCTGGATGCTTTCGCGCACTGCCAGCGCATTCGGAAACGGCCCGAAGTAACGCGACTTCTTGTCGAAAGCACCGCGATGGTAGAACAGCCGCGGAAATTTGCCGCCCGACAGCCCGATGTAGGGATAGGACTTGTCGTCGCGGAACAGGATGTTGTATTTCGGAACCAGCTTCTTGATCAGCGTGTTTTCCAGGATCAGCGCCTCGGCTTCCGAACGTGTCGCCGTCACCTCCATCTGCGCGACTTGTTGCAGCATCAGCGCGATGCGCGGGCTGTGGCCGGTCTTCTGGAAGTAGGACGAAACACGGCGCTTGAGGTTTTTCGCCTTGCCGACATACAGCACGCCCCCGCTGGCATCGAGCATGCGGTACACGCCCGGCGCTTCGGTCAGCGTGGCGAGAAAGCTGCGGCTGTCAAAGTTCGTTGCGGATGAGGCGGAAGACATGCGAAAAGTCGGCGCTGGTGAGACGGCGGGTTTGCGTGTTGTAACGGCTGCAATGATAACTGTCGATCAGCACGCGGCCATCGGGCAGATCATGGCGCGCGGCGTGGGCAAAAGCAAAGGCCGATTGCTTGAGCCCGGCGGCCATCAGCACCGCCTTGTGCGCCACCAGGCCCAGGGCGAGGATCACGCGCACGTCCGGCGCGGTGAGTTCATCGGCCAGCCAGCGGTTGCAGGTTTTGATTTCGTCGGTTTCCGGCTTGTTTTGCGGCGGCAGACATTTCACGGCGTTGGTGATGCGGCAATCCATCAATTGCAGCGCATCGTCCGCTGCGACGGATACCGGCTGCGACGCGAAGCCAAACGCATGCAGGGTTTCATACAGCAAAATGCCCGCATAATCGCCGGTGAATGGCCGCCCACTGCGGTTGGCGCCGTGCATGCCGGGCGCCAGGCCGACAATCAGCAGCCGCGCCTGCGGGTCGCCAAAGGGCAGCACCGGCCTTGCGTGATAATCCGGATGTTTGCTGCGTACAGCGGCAAGAAAATTCGCCAGGCGCGGGCACTCGGTACAGCATAGCAATGGGTTTGCACTTCCTTCGGTCGGGTTCATTCGGATAGGATACCGCCTCTTATGCTGAATACGTTATCTGCCCATCCGATGCGCTGCGACATTTTTTGCGTGGTTGTCGATAACTATGGCGACGCCGGCGTGTGCTGGCGTCTGGCGCATCAACTGGCCGTTGAATATGGCTGGCAGGTGCGGCTGTTCATCGACAATCCGGCGCCGCTGGATCGGCTCGCCCCTGACCATGGCCCGATCGCCGTTGCGCCCTGGCCGCATGAACTGCCATCCGACGGCCCGGCCGACGTGGTCATCGAAGCCTTTGCCTGCACGCTGCCGGAAACCTATGTCGCAGCCATGGCGCAGCGCGAGAAAAAATCCGTATGGCTGAATCTCGAATATCTCTCGGCAGAAGCTTGGGTGGGCGAAATGCATGGCCTGCCTTCACCGCACCCGCGCCTGCCGCTGGTCAAACATTTCTTCTTTCCCGGGTTTGATGAACGCACTGGCGGACTGCTGCGCGAAGCCGATTATGATGCGCGCCGGCTGGCCTTCGATGCGGCGGCTTTTCGCGCCGAGTTCGGCCTGCCGGAAAAATCCCCGGATGAACTGACGATTTCACTGTTCAGCTATCCCACGGCGCCCATCGCGCAACTGCTGCAGGCGCTGGTGCAAGAAGATCGCCCGATCCGCTTGTTGCAACCGGGCAGTAATACTCCCGCTTTCACGCAAGGCGCATTAAGCGTGCACCCGCTGCCCTTTTTGCCACAACCCCGCTACGACGAGCTGCTCTGGTTTTGCGACCTGAATTTCGTGCGTGGCGAGGATTCCTTCGTGCGCGCCCAGTGGACTGGCAAGCCGTTTGTCTGGCAGATTTATCCGCAGGCGGATGCGGCACATCGCGTCAAGCTCGATGCGTTTCTTGCTCGTTACGCGGCAAAAGTTATGCGCAGCGGTATCCAACCGGACGGCGCTGATGATACAACTGCGCTACAGGGCGGTCGAGCAAAAAACGCTCTCCGCGCCGTAGCGGATGGCGATACGGCGAACGATGCCGCGATGACCGCCATGAACGACTTCTGGCGCGCATGGAATGGCATCGGCACGCTTGACTGGCCTGCCTACGCCGCCGCGCTGCCTGTCCTGGCGAATTCGGCGCCGCGCTGGCCGGCATCTCTGGCAAAACATCGCGATCTGGCCAGCAATCTTGTGCAGTTCTGCCGCGCAAGGCTAAAATAGGCGGTTATCAATTTCCCTTTGCTGGAAGCAACCTCATACGAAAGTATTCAAATGAAAATCGCTCAGGAACTCCGCGCCGGTAATGTCATCATGGTGGGCAATGACCCGCTGGTGGTACAGAAGGCCGAATACAACAAATCCGGCCGCAGCTCGGCCGTGGTCAAATTCAAATTCAAGAACCTGCTCACCGGCGGCGCCTCGGAAGCCGTGTACAAGGCCGACGACAAGTTCGACCAGGTCGTGCCCGACCGCAAGGAATGCACCTATTCCTACTTCGCCGAACCCATGTATGTGTTCATGGACGCCGAGTACAACCAGTACGAAGTCGAAGCCGAAAACATGGGCGACGCTGTGAATTACATCGAAGACGGCATGCCGGTGGAAGTCGTGTTCTACGACGGCAAGGCCATTTCCGTCGAAATGCCCAACAGCGTCGTACGCGAAGTGATCTACACCGAACCCGCCGTCAAGGGCGATACCTCGGGCAAGGTCATGAAACCGGCCAAGATCACTACCGGCTTCCAATTGCCCGTGCCGCTGTTTGTTGAAATCGGCGACAAGATAGAAATCGACACGCGCACGGCGGAATACCGCAACCGCGTCAAGTAAGCCCGCCCAGCGTCAGTGCAGCCGCACTGACGCTCCCTATGCGCCTCACCGAACTCAAACTCCCGCTCGATCACACGGCGGAAGACCTGCGCGCGGAAATCATCCGCAGGCTGCGCATTGCGCCGGATGAACTGTGCGCTTACACGATCTACCGGCGCAGCTTTGATGCACGCAAGGCATCCGCCATCGTGCTCACCTACACGCTCGATGTCGAGCTGAAAAACGAACCGGCTGTACTCGCCCGCCTCCAGGGCGAATTCCATATCGGTCCCACGCCGGACACGAGTTACTACTTTGTAACACCCACGCCAGCGCCGCCGCCTGCGCTGCGCCCCGTGGTCATCGGCACCGGTCCCTGCGGGCTGTTCGCCGGGTTGATCCTGGCGCAGATGGGTTTGCGTCCGCTGATCCTCGACCGTGGCAAGGCCGTGCGCGAACGTACCAAAGACACCTGGGGATTCTGGCGGCAAGGGCAGTTGAACCCCGAATCGAATGTCCAGTTCGGCGAAGGTGGCGCAGGAACATTTTCCGACGGCAAGCTGTACAGCCAGGTGCGCGACCCGGAATACCGCAGCCGCAAGGTGCTCACCGAATTCGTCAAGGCCGGCGCGCCGGAAGAAATCCTGTATGTCGCCAAGCCGCATATCGGCACCTTTCGCCTGGTCGCCATGGTGGAAAACATGCGCGCCGGCATCGAGGCGCTGGGCGGCGAAATCCGCTTCCAGAGCCGCGTGGATGACGTGCGCATTGACGGCGGAAAGATTCTCGGCATCACGCTCGCTGACGGCGAATTCATCGCCGCCGACCATGTCGTGCTGGCCATCGGGCACAGCGCCCGCGACACATTTGAAATGCTCCACCGGCGCGGTGTGCACATGGAGCCCAAGGCCTTCTCGATCGGCGTGCGCATCGAGCATCCGCAATCCCTGATCGACCAGGCCCGTTTCGGCAAAAATGCCGGCCACCCGATTCTCGGCGCCGCCGATTACAAGCTGGTGCATCATTGCCGCAACCAGCGCTCGGCCTATAGTTTCTGCATGTGTCCCGGCGGCACGGTAGTCGCTGCGGCATCCGAGCCGGGGCGCGTCGTCACCAACGGCATGAGCCAATATTCACGCAACGAACGCAACGCCAACAGCGCGATTGTCGTCGGCGTCTCGCCCGATGATTACCCGGCGTGCTATCCCGGCGATCCGCTCGCCGGTGTGGAATTTCAACGGCATTGGGAGGCCTTGGCCTTTGCGGCCGGCGGCAGTGATTACCGGGCGCCCGCGCAACGGCTGGGTGATTTTCTCGCCGGACGGCCATCCACCGCGCTGGGGTCGGTGCTGCCCTCCTACACGCCGGGCATCCATCTGACGGACTTGTCCGCCTGCCTGCCGGATTACGTCACGCAGGCGCTGCGCGAAGCGCTGCCCGCCTTTAACCGCACCATCAAAGGCTTTGCGCTGGATGACGCGCTGCTGACCGGCATCGAGACACGCACCTCCTCACCGCTGCGCATTACGCGCAATGAGGATTTGCAAAGCCTGAATGTGAGAGGACTGTTCCCCGCTGGCGAAGGCGCAGGCTATGCCGGTGGAATTTTGTCCGCCGCCATTGACGGCATCAAGGTGGCCGAGGCGGTAGCCCTTAGCCTCAGCGGTCATTAATCCAGCCCGCCGTCTCGCCAGCGCCGACTTTTCAGGCGACTGATTCGGTCAGGCCGGGATTTTCCGTTTTACATAGTCGCCATGCATCATCACCGACTCGCCAGCAATCACCGTTTTGCCAGCGACGGTACACACGGCGTCCAGCACGATGCAGCCTTTTGCGGGAATGATTTCCTTGACGGTAATTTTCGCCTTCACCGTATCGCCTGGGCGTACAGGCGCCTTGAATGCCAGCGTCTGGTTCAAATAAATCCAGCCAGCACCCGGCAGGCGATTGCCCAGGACAGCCGAGATCAGGCTGCCGACCAGCATGCCATGCGCAATGCGTCCGCCAAATGGGGTAGTGCGCGCATACTCTGCGTCGATATGCAGCACATTGGTATCCATCGACACGCCGGAAAACAGGACAATGTCGGCCTCGGTAATGGTTTTGCACAGTTCGGCGCTTTGGCCTACCGACAGGTCGGCAAGGTCAAAACCGTTTTGCGGGTTCATGAATGCTCTATGGACGGGGAAAGACAGGGTGGAGACCACCTGACCTGAACAACACTAGCCGGACTTGTGGTCTGCAGGGGTGGCAAGACACCCACGCAAATCAAGCGATTGGCTGGGCAAGCTCGGCCGCAGCGGCCAGCGCCATTTCCGCGGCGCGGCGGGTTTTACCTGCCCGCGCAGGCATGTGGCACAGGCCGCATACATAGCCGCGCACCGGGTCGTGGGCATGCGCCACGAAATCGCCACCACACTCACGGCAGGTGGCCATTTGCAGCATTTTGGCGTCAAAGAAGCGCACCATGGTCCACGCCCGCGTCAAGGACAGCACGATATCCATGTCGCCGCGCCGGATCTGCTCCATATACATGCGGTAGGACTTAATGATCAGCTCCAGTCCTTTCAATTGCGTGTGTTTCTGGAAAAACCGGTAATACCCCATGAACAGCGAGGCATGGATATTCGGCTGCCAGGTCATGAACCAGTCAGTCGAAAACGGCAGCATGCCCTTGGGCGGCGATTCGCCCTTGACCTCTTTATATAACTTGAGCAGGCGCTCGCGGGAGAGATTGGTTTCCGCTTCGAGCAGTTGCAGGCGCGCGCCCAGTTCAACCAGGTCAATCGCCAGATTGATCTCTTTGGCTTCAGTAATCACCGATTTATTTCTCATCCGTACCTCCGCAGCTCAGATTCGCAACTCAGGTTCGCAACTCAGGGTGGCTCAGGCCAATTTGGACACTGGCCGGCCAGCCGCCAGGATCGCCGCATGCACATGCGCCGCGCCGCGGTCACGCTCGTGGTTGGCGAGCAGGTCGAGCAGCAAGGCATCGTCGAAACGGAAGCTGCATAACAGCATGTCGGAACTGGCCATCTTCAGCACTTGCCCCGGCGTCAGGCGCGTCAGCACGTCGGCGATTTCCTCGCTGATGCCGAGACGGAAAATGGCCGCCTCACGGTCCGTGCGCACCATGTTTTGCGCCAGCATCAGATAGGCCAGATTGACTTCCTTGATGTCGTTGTAGGTGTCGGCTTTCATTATTCATCTCTCCCTGATAAGCGCCGTGTGGCGAAAATTCAAGCCGGGATCACAGCGATTGCATGATTGCACATCAGGCAGCAAGAAAAATATCAACAGAAAAGCCTTTTTATTGTCAGAATCATGCGCATCCATTTGTAAGGTTTTCTCTTACTTATTCACTCAATCAGGAAGCCGCATGGCAGGGTAGCAGCCTTTTCATGCTGCGGGCAAGAATGCCTTGTGGCAAGTTAGAATTTCAACATGAACCCTACAATGAATTTTTGCAGCGTCTGCGGCTCATCGGTGAGTTTCCAAATTCCGGCGGGCGACTCGCTGCCGCGCCATGTGTGCACGCAATGCAGCACCATCCATTACCGCAATCCGCGCCTGGTGGTGGGCAGCCTGCCGGAGTGGGAAGACCGCATCCTGCTTTGCCGTCGCGCCATCGAGCCGATGTATGGCAAGTGGACGCTACCCGCCGGCTTCATGGAAAACGGCGAGACCGTGGCGGATGCCGCCATGCGCGAAACTGCGGAAGAAGCCTGCGCGCGCATTGCGCTGGGCGAGATGTTCAGCCTGATCAGCGTGCCGCACATTGCCCAGGTGCATGTCATCTACCGCGCCCGGCTGCTCGACCTTGATTTTGCCGCTGGCGTGGAAACACTCGAATTACGCTTGTTCAACGAAGACGAAATTCCCTGGGACGATATCGCCTTCCGCACCATACAGCTCACCTTGCGCCATTACTTTGCCGACCGCCGCGCCGGACGCTTCCTGTTCCACGACGAAGCCATCGCATAACACCGTCATGCATTGACGGCCGACGATAGCTCACCCGCCGTCATTGATATCAAACAGCACCGGCAGCACGACGGAAAATGCCTTGCCACGCAACGCCTCCGGCACAGGCGTGCGCTGCGCGCTCTGCTCGATCATGGCTTGCGCTGCCCGATCAAGTACGGCATAGCCGCTGGAGCGTGACAGGGTCGCCGATTCCTGCCCATCGTTGCCAATCTCCAGACGAATCTCTGCCGTGCCCGCCCAGCCTGCGGCCAACGCCTGGGCTGGGTAACGCTTGAATCGACGCGCCTGGGCAGCGAGACTGAGCCGGTAACGGCGCAGCCCGTCGGCTGAAAGACTGGCCACTGATTCGGCTGGCGCCGACATTGCCTCGGCAAGCGGTGCGGATATCAATGCCGCAGGCGCTGACGCCACGTTTGCCACGGCGCCTTGCGGCGCGGTATCCGCCACTGGCCGCGCAGGTGCAGATGCGGGAAAAGTCGGCGCTGACGGGACGGCGGGGTTTGCGGCGTGGTACGGTTTTTCGCGCTGAACCACGTGCGGACGGATGGGCGCGGCAACGGGTGGCGCAGGCAGCGCGGGCT
>JBAQUE010000128.1:0-14715 GCA_049297315.1 Rugosibacter sp. | reverse complement strand
AGTCATTGCCAGCCAGTCCAACCCGGCGGGCACGCTGATATTTGATGAAGTCGATGTCGGCATCGGCGGCCGCGTCGCAGAAATCGTCGGCCGCATGTTGCGCGAACTGGGCAATAGCCGTCAGGTGCTATGCGTCACGCATTTGCCGCAGGTCGCTGCGCAGGCAGACTGGCAGTGGTCGATTATCAAGGAAGCGCGCAATGGCGTCGTCGTGTCTTCAGTGCGCATCCTCGACCAGGAGGCGCGCATCGGCGAAATCGCCCGCATGCTGGGCGGCGAAAAAATCACCGACACCACGCAGCGCCACGCTGCGGAAATGCTTGGGATAGATCAGTAAAGCAGCCCTGATGCCCCCAGCAGCGTCACGCCGCCGGTCAAAATAAAAACACCCGCAGCCGCCCAACGGATGGCATTCAGCGGCAGGCGTTGCGCCAGGCGTTCGCCGATGATGACGGCCGGCACATTGGCCAGCATCATGCCCAGCGTCGTACCCACGACCACCGCCAGCAAGGCGCCCTGAAACCGCGCCGCGAGCGCTACCGTGGCGAGCTGGGTCTTGTCGCCCATCTCGGCGAGAAAGAAGGCAATGAGCGCGGTGACAAACGCCCCGGCACGATGTATTTTCGGGTCATCATCCAGCGCATCGGGACGCAAAACCCACAGCCCGAAAGCAATGAACAGAACGCCTGTAATCCACGGCAAACTCTGGGGTGGAACCAGTTGCGCCAACCAGACGCCGACGGACCCAGCCAGCGCATGGTTGAGCACCGTGGCAACAAAAATCCCGGCGATGATGGATAGCGGTTTTCGCAACCGCGCCGCCAGCACAAAAGACAATAGTTGCGTTTTATCGCCGATCTCGGCCAGCGCAACCAGCGTGGTCGAAGTCAGGAGCGCCTCAACGTTCACTTGTGGTTATGCCTTCCGATGCGGGCAATTGGTTTTGACACATTCAGCATAGAGATAAAGCGCATGCTCATGCAGTTTGAATCCCCGCTGCTTGACGATTTCATTTTGGCGCTTCTCGATTTCCGGGTCATAAAACTCCTCTACCCGGCCGCATTGCAGGCAGACCAGATGGTCGTGATGATGCCCTTCATTCAATTCAAACGTGGCCTTACCCGATTCGAAATGATGGCGTTGCAGCAAACCCGCTTGCTCAAACTGGGTCAGCACGCGATACACCGTGGCCAGGCCAACATCCATGTCGTCAGCCAGCAAGTGGCGATACACGTCCTCGGCAGTAATATGCCGTGCGGCTCCTTCCTGCGCCAGTTTGTGAAACAGGTCAAGAATTTTCAGGCGCGGCATAGTGGCCTTGAGGCCACTGTTTTTAAGGTCATCAGGATGCGGCATGTAGAAAATCAGGCGCAAAAGCGCGGCAATGGCAAGGCTGGAACAGGCATCTATGATATAGTTTTCAGACTCCGATGGACACCACAATCGGAAAAATGTCAGGCTCGCCCAGACCACCTGTGTGCAATTGCATCGCCCCAAACCCCGGATTTCCCGATGAAGCGTTTTTTTTCTATCCTGCCATTTTTGGCGCTGTGTTCGGCCTGCTCGGGCGTGAATCAAGTCACATCCTACATCAGGCCTTATCGCATTGATGTACGCCAGGGGAACTGGGTCGACCAGGAAATGGTATCCCAGCTAAAACCTGGACAGACGCGCGACCAGGTGCGCTTCATCCTCGGTTCGCCGCTGGTTTCCGATATGTTCCATGCCGACCGCTGGGATTACATTTACCGCCTCCAGCCTGGCCGCGGGGAAGCGGAACAGCGCCGCCTGATCGTGTATTTCCAGGATGACAAATTGGTCCGCGTCGGCGGTGATGTGGTGGCCGATGATGGCCGCCGGGTAGAGTCGAAGCCCGTGAATCAGGTGATTGACGTTGCCGGGCCAAACACGGCAAAACAGGAAAAACCGAAAACAGAATGAACAAGATTCGCTATGCCATCGCGGGCAGTGCTGGCCGCATGGGCCGCACGCTGGTTGAAGCCGTGCTCAACGACGACAATGCCGCACTAAGCGCCGCGCTCGAACATGCGGCGAATCCGTTGCTCGGCAAGGACGCCGGGGAATTCCTGGGCATGCCTTGCGGCGTCAAAATTTCTGCCGACATCCCGGCCGCCGTCAGTGCAGCCGATTGCCTGATCGATTTCACCCGCCCTGAAGGCACCCTGCTGCATCTGGCGGCTTGCCGGCAACATGGCGTCGGCATGATTATTGGCACCACAGGATTTTCGCCTGCCGAAAAAGAAACCATTGCCGCGGCAGCCAGGGAAATTCCCATCGTCTTCGCCCCCAACATGGCGGTAGGCGTGAATGCCGTGTTCAAGTTGCTGGATGTGGCCGCGCGGATTCTTGACTCAGGCTATGACATTGAAGTGATCGAGTCGCACCACCGGCATAAGGTCGACGCCCCTTCCGGCACGGCATTGCGCATGGGTGAGGTTGTCGCCGCCGCGCTGGGGCGCGACCTGGCGGAATGCGCAGTCTATGGACGCGAGGGCCACACCGGCGAACGTCCGGCGGCACAAATCGGTTTTTCCACGATCCGTGGTGGTGATATCGTTGGCGACCATACGGTGCTGTTTGCCGGCACAGGCGAGCGCATCGAAATCACCCACAAGTCGGCCAGCCGCATGTCTTATGCGCTGGGCGCCCTGCGCGCCGGACGCTTCCTGCAGGGCAAGTCCAGCGGGCTGTTTGACATGCAGGACGTGCTGGGCCTGAAATAAGGCCAGCAACTCCAGCACGGCAAGACTTACGCCGCGTCGCTGCGGCCTGCGCGCTTGCGATCCTGCTCTTTGAGAAAACGCTTGCGGATACGTATGGATTTTGGCGTGATCTCGACCAGTTCATCATCCGCAATGAATTCCACGGCCGACTCAAGGCTCACCTGAATAGGTGTTATCAACCGCACCGCTTCGTCCGTACCGGATGAACGCACATTGGTCAGTTGCTTGCCCTTGATCGGATTCACCACCAGGTCGTTATCGCGGCTATGGATGCCGATGATGATACCTTCATACAGTGGATCGCCAGGGCTGACAAACATGCGGCCGCGATCCTGCAATTTCCATAATGCATAGGCGACAGCAGCGCCATCATCCTGCGAGATCAGCACACCATTGCGGCGTTCGGCCATGACACCCGCCATGGGGCCATAATCATCAAAAATATGGCTGGCCAGCCCCGTGCCACGGGTCAAGGTCAAAAACTCGCCCTGAAAACCAATCAGGCCACGGGCAGGGATGCGGTATTCGAGACGCACACGGCCTTTGCCGTCGGATTCCATATTCTGCAAATCACCGCGCCGTCGGCCCAGTTCCTCCATGACGCCGCCCTGATGGTCGTTTTCAATATCCACCGTGAGCAACTCGTAAGGCTCGCACTTCTCACCGTTGATTTCCTTGAACAGCACACGCGGGCGCGAGACAGCGAGTTCGTAGCCTTCGCGGCGCATGGTTTCCAGCAGGATGGTGAGATGCAGTTCGCCACGGCCGGACACCAGAAACACGTCGGCATCATCCGTATCCTCGACACGCAAGGCCACGTTGGCCAGCAACTCTTTTTGCAGCCGTTCGCGAATCTGGCGGCTGGTGACAAACTTGCCTTCCTTGCCTGCCAGGGGCGAGGTATTGACCTGAAAATTCATGGTCAGCGTGGGTTCATCGACGACCAGCGGCGGCAAGCCAACGGGGTTGGCCGTATCGCACAGCGTGACGCCAATCCCGACCTGCTCGATGCCCGTCACGAGGACGATGTCCCCGGCTTCGGCCTCGGTGGCCTGCTCGCGTTCCAGCCCTTTGAACATCATGATCTGGCCGATTTTCGACTTGCCTTTGGCTTCATCGCCATACATCACGGCCACTTCCTGCCCGACTTTCATGCGACCCTGCTTGATACGGCCAATGCCTATGCGCCCGACATAGCTGCTGTAATCCAGGGAACAGATTTGCAGTTGCAAGGGTTTGTCGGCATCAACATCGGGTTGCGGCGTGTGCTTGACAATGGCCTCGTACAAGGGGCGCATGTCTGTGCCTGGCTTGGTGGCATCCAGCATGGCGAAACCATTCAGCGCGGAAGCGAACACCACGGGGAAATCAAGCTGTTCCTCGGTGGCGCCCAGTTTGTCGAACAGGTCGAAGGTTTGGCCGATGACCCAATCAGGACGCGCGCCAGGACGGTCGATCTTGTTGATCACAACAATCGGCTTGAGCCCCAGTGCAAGCGCCTTGCGCGTGACGAAACGGGTTTGCGGCATCGGGCCTTCGACGGCATCCACCAGCAGGAGCACGCCATCGACCATCGACAGCACACGCTCCACTTCGCCGCCAAAGTCGGCATGCCCCGGGGTATCGACGATGTTGATATGCGTGCCTTCAAAGTCGATGGCGCAATTTTTTGACAGGATGGTGATGCCGCGTTCTTTTTCAAGATCGTTGGAATCCATCACGCGTTCAGTCACCTGCTGGTGCGCGGCAAACGTGCCGGACTGGCGCAGCAGTTGATCAACAAGCGTGGTCTTGCCATGATCGACGTGAGCGATAATGGCGATGTTTCTGAGGGAGCGGGACATAGTGGGGGATCGCGTAATGTTGCGGTGCGGAAAAGGCGCGCATTCTACCATGCAGAACACCGCACTTAAGTCTTTTCTGCTTGAATTTTCAGGGGATTTTAATGCTTGGAATCATCGGTGGCAGTGGCTTGACCCAACTCGCCAACCTGGATGCCTCATATCGTGAAGTGGTGCGCACAGTCTATGGCGAGCCATCCGGCCCATTGACCTTTGGGCGCATTGGCTGCCAGGACGTGGTGTTTATCGCCCGGCATGGATATGGCCACACGATTCCGCCGCATCTGGTGAATTACCGCGCCAATATCAGCGCCTTGCACAGCGTGGGCGTCAGCCAGATTGTCTCGGTGGCCTCGGTGGGCGGCATCCGTCACGACCTCGCCCCAAGTATGCTGGTCGTGCCACACCAGATCATCGATTACACCTGGAACCGTGAAATGACCTTCCAGTCCGGGACGGATGGCGTGGTCGTGCACATCGACTTTACCGAACCCTACTCGGCCAATGTCCGCCAGCTTTTGCTCGACGCAGCGGCCGGGATCGGCGAAACGGTAGTCGATGGTGCGGTATATGCCGCAACACAAGGGCCGCGGCTGGAAACCGCCGCCGAAATCAACCGCCTGGCGAACGATGGCGCCGACATTGTCGGCATGACCGGCATGCCCGAGGCAGGGCTGGCGCGCGAACTGGAACTGCCTTATGCGGCGCTGTGCCTGGTGGCCAACTGGGCGGCAGGCCGCGGCGATTCGGTGCGTGACATCCAGTTCCACAAGGTGGAGAAAACCTTGCAAACCTCGATGAACCGTGTGCGCAACATCATTGGGCACCTGTGCTCGGCATGATCCGCCCCGTACTGCGCATGGGCGACCCGCGCCTGCTGCGCATCGCGCAGCCGGTGAAGGCATTTGGCACGCGAGAACTCGCTGCCCTGATCCAGGACATGCGCGACACCATGGCCCATCTGGATGGCGCAGGCCTCGCCGCACCGCAGATCGGCATCGGCCTGCGTGTGGTGATTTTCGGCGGCGGCCCGAATCCGCGTTATCCCGATGCGCCCGACATCCCCGACACGGTGCTGATCAATCCGCAACTGACCCCGCTTTCCAGCGAAGAAGAAGATGGCTGGGAAGGCTGCCTCTCCGTGCCCGGGCTGCGTGGCATCGTGCCGCGCTGGAAATATCTGCGCTACATCGGCTACACGGAGACCGCACAACGCATCGAGCGCGAGGTGGATAGCTTTCATGCCCGCGTCGTGCAACATGAGTGCGACCATCTGGACGGCATACTTTATCCTGCACGGATACGCGACATGACACGCTTCGGCTTCATCGAGGAACTATTCGGCGATGACATCCCGGCGGACGACTGACAGGAGATATTGATGAGCCGCTTTTTCCTCCACGAGCTATCGGGTATCGACTACTTTGCGCTGGCGTGGTTTTTCATTTGCTGGGCGGGTTACAGCTTTTTCTCTGAACGCGGCACGTTGGCGCACAAGGGGCTGGTCGGCGTTTCGCACACCTATCGGGTGGAATGGGCGCACCAGATGCTGCAGCGGGACAACCGCATTGTTGATTCCGCGCTGGTCGGCAACCTGATGACCAGCGTGTCTTTTTACGCGAACACAACGATTTACATCATCGCCGGACTGATGGCCATCATGGGTACGCTGGACAAGGCCATTTCAGTCAGTGAAATACTGCCTTTCTCGCATGCCGCAGGACGCGAATTTTGGGAGGTCAAACTGCTGCTCCTGCTCGGCATCTTCATTTATGCCTATTTCAAATTCACCTGGGCATTGCGCCAGTTGAACATCTTTTCAATCCTGATTGGCGCCGCCCCGGCAATCGCCACAAGCGCCACTGAACGCGAACAATTTACTGAGCGCATGGGTACGGTGAACACCCTGGCCGGTGATGAATTCAACCGCGCCATCCGCGCCTATTACTTCGGCCTGTCTGCCGTGTTCTGGTTCATCCAACCCTGGCTGTTCATCCTGATGACCACAGGCATCACGCTGGTGCTCTACCGCCGCGATTTCCTATCCAACACGCTGAAGGCCTTGCGCGATTAGGGTGGCTCAATGGGCAGGCTCGAATTGAATGAGTTCAACCATTGTGAGCGCGCCGCCACCGTAAAAAGTCGGCGCTGGCGACACGGCGTTATTAAAAAAAGACAGGCGAAAGGTGCCGGTGGCCTGCAAGCAATGCCTAAGGGTAAGCCCAAAGGTAAGCCCGGTGAAAATGAAAAACCCGCAAAGCCATTAGCCATGCGGGTTTCATCGTTTTTACTGGCGGAGACGCAGGGATTCGAACCCTGGATCCAGGTTTTGCCCGGATGCACCCTTAGCAGGGGTGTGCCTTCGACCACTCGGCCACATCTCCAAAGCAAGGCTACAACTACCCTTGCAATCAGGTCGCGAAGTATACCCGAAGCCACTGCGCAATGGCTGTGTTAGCGCACAGCCATTGCATTTTCATCAAAAGAACCGGTCAAAATGCAATTGCTGTAAAGGCACTTTCTCGTCTTGCATCAGCATGTTCTGCAACGCATTTGTCATGGGTGGGGGGCCACAGAAATAATACTCCTGCTCCTTGAATTTTCCTTGCAATTGGCTGGCCAGCACTTCGTGGATGAATCCACGCTCGCCTTCCCATTGGGCAGCGTCGGCGGCCGCATGGTCAGATATCGCGCACACCAGCTTGACCCGGCTCTTGAGCATTGGCTCGGCTTCAAACAAGGCATTCACCGCCAGGTCACGCGGGGCGCGCCCACCGTAAAACATGGTGATCGAACGGTTTTGCAAACCGGGTTCCCGCGCGGCCGCACGCACAATCGCCATCATCGGCGAAAGGCCCGAGCCACCGCCGACGCAGACGATGTCCCGTGGTATATCGGTACGCAAATAGGCCAGGCCGTAAGGACCATCCAGGGTCAGGGTGTCGCCCACCTTGATGTTTTCAAACAGCAGCCCGGTGGCCTTGCCGTTGGGGACACGCTTGATGATGAATTCCCAGATATGGCTGTCGTTGCCATTATTTGACATCGAATATGCGCGCCAGCTGGGTAACCCAGGGAAGCGGAGCAAGGCAAACTGGCCTGCCAGAAAATCCGCCGACGCTTCGGTTTCCAGCGAAAACTGCATCATGTCATGCGTCAGGGATATGGCTTTGACCAGCCGCGCCGCGCTGCGTTGTGGGCGGATCTTGGGCACATACTCTTCAGACAGCCGCGCCTTGATTTTGCAATTGCCATTGGGAATGCTTTGGCACGCCAGGCGACGGCCACGGCTGCGCGAACGCTCGGTCAGACCGGGCGCCTCCGGCCATAAGTCGGCCATCTCGCCTTCAAGCAAATCAAAGTAGCAGCTGCCGCAACCCCCTGAATTGCATTCGTACGGAAACCCGATGCCCTGACGCAAGGCCGCATTCAGTAATGTTTCATCATTCTTGCAAGAGACCGTCAGATCGGTTCCTTCTATAACGACTGCATTCGCATCCATGCCATCCCCTCGATTTTGTTAGTTGGTCGCTACGCCTTACGCGCACCCTTTCTTTGATTACGGTTAAGCTTCTTTTTTGAGATAAATGTCGCCGTCCTGCAAAACCACCTGATGAATTGGCAGCGCCTTTTCGCAAGGAGGCGATGTCGGCTGACCGGTTTTTACGTCGAAACTGCCGCCATGCAGGGGGCACTCAATCCGGCCATTTTCAAAATAGCCGTCTGTCAGCATGGCAATAAAATGGGTGCACACATTGCTGGTGGCATAAATTTCACCATCCAGATTAAAAATGGCGACGGGCTCTTCAAACCCGGCCAGGGTGAAGGGCTTCATTTCGCCCGGCGCCACATCGCTCACTTTGCAGACTTTCACAAGAGAACTCATGATTCAAAGGTTCCTCAAAATTTGGGTTACGACACATCGATGATCCCGGTTTCGCCGGGTATCATATCGTCCAATCTACTGACAAGAAAAGATGGTACCGGTGCATTCCACTCAACCAACAAGACCAGTAACATCACAGGGAAATCCGCTGGCTACAAAAAACAAACGCAAACCCGGGATACTGAAAAGTTTGCACCGATGGAACCCAGCCTCGATTTTCTGTCTTTACAAAAACACGACCTGATACCGAAAAATGATATACAACCCGGTTTTCTACAATTATATTCATAAATTATCAAGGAGGCATGCATGACCACCCAGAAAACGCTTTATGTGACACAACCCGTGATTGATTGCCTGGCGGCCTCCGATGCCACACGCGCCGCGGTAGCCAAGGCCGCTGAGATTGGCGTGCGCATCAATGTCGCCGTACTTGACCGTTCAGGTTTGCTGGTGTCCTTTTTGCGCATGCCGGGTGCGCCTCTGCACTCCCACGACATCGCCATTGACAAGGCCTATACGGCCGTGAGTTTCGGCCTCCCAACCAACCTGTGGAACGACGAGTTGAAAACGCATTCAGAAGGCGTTCAAAAGGGTTTGGTGCTGCGTCCCCGGTTTACGATTTTCGGTGGCGGCCTGCCCATTCTTGTCAATGGTGAACTCATCGGTGGCATCGGGGTTTCCGGGGCATCTGAAGCGCAGGATGCACAATGCGCACAGGCAGGTCTCGCCGCCATTGGCTTAAGCAACTGACGCATTTTTCCGACAGGAACGGCAATGAACGACGCTCAAGCGTTTCGCAACGCACTAGGCCATTTCGCGACCGGCGTGACCATCGTCACCGCACGCAGCAATGAAGGCGTGCCCGTCGGGGTAACCATCAACAGCTTCAGTTCGCTATCACTTGACCCACCGCTGGTACTCTGGAGCCTGGCCAAAACGGCAAAGAGTTTTCCGGTGTTTTGCGCAGCGACGCATTTTTCCGTGCATGTGCTGGCCGCCGATCAGCAGGCCCTGTCGGAACGCTTTGCCAGTTCTTCCATCACTAAATTCGGCCATATTGCCTATGTGGATGGCCTGGGTAATGCGCCACTGCTTTCAGGATGCGCCGCCACTTTCGAATGCGCCATGGACTGTTGCCTGGAAGGAGGCGACCACAAGATTTTGATCGGACGTGTAGAGCGGTTCAAAGTGAACCCCGACGTCTTGCCGCTGCTCTTTTATCGCGGACGCTATGTGGTTCCCGAGCCTGGCTGTCTTTTTTCTCCCCCGCCGGCCTTAGCGGCAGAAAGTAAATAGCAGGTATACTTACCGGCGCTCGGAAAAACACCGCAAAAGATTCATTTTTGCGAACAAGCCTGCCTCAAGTCCGATACTGCCAATGGCAGCCCGCCTGCATGCCAGTTCAAGAAAATCATCACCACAACAATCATATTCATTAATCAAGGAGCAAAAAAAATGGGAGTTATGCGCATAGGCCATGTGAGCCTGCAAGTCATGGATATGGAAGCATCGATCCGCCATTATGTCGACGTGGTCGGCATGGATGTCACGCACCGCGACAGCAATGGCACTACTTACCTGAAATGCTGGGACGAATGGGATAAATACTCGATCATCCTCACCCCGTCGGATGCCGCACGCCTGAACCATATCGCCTACAAGGTGGAAACCGACGCTGACCTCGATGTGCTCGGCAAACGCATCGCCGATGCCGGGTTTGCGATCACCCAATCCGCCGCTGGCGAACTACCTTTCTGCGGCCGTTCAATCAGCTTTGTGCTGCCCAGCCAGCAGCGCATGTACCTGTTTGCGCAAAAAGACCATCTGGGCAAGGATGTCGGCGTGCTCAATCCTGACCCGTGGCCTGATTCAAAGCATGGTATCGGCGTGCACTGGCTGGACCACTGCCTGATTTTGGGCGAGCTGAATCCTGAAAAAGGCATCAACCGCGTCCAGGAAACCAGCGATTTCCTGCAAAATGTGCTTGACTTCCACATCAGCGAACGCGCCATGGTGGGGCCTGGCCATTCGATCATGGCGGCATCCTTCCTGTTCCGCTCATCCAAGCCGCACGATATCGCTCTGGTTGGCGCGCCGACCAATGGTTTTCATCATATTTCATTCTTCCTCGATGGCTGGAGCGACATTCTGCATGCCGGCGATATCCTCTCCAAGAAGCGGGTAAAGATCGAACTACTGCCGTCGCGCCATGGCATCACGCGTGGCGAGACCATCTATTTCTTCGACCCATCTGGCATACGTAACGAAACCTTTGCCGGCATGGGTTATCAGGCTTACCCGGACATGCCGGTCATCACCTGGCACGAAGAAGAAATGGCGCGCGGCATTTTCTACACCGCCCGTGAATGGGTTGAGTCGTTCTCCGCCGCTTACACCCCGCTGTAATTCGTTACGCCGTATCACCAGCGCCGACTTTTGCCTGTACAGGTATCGGTCGGCGCGTTACAGCAGCACCAGGTTGTCGCGATGGATCAGTTCTTCGCCATCGATATAGCCAAGCAGGGTTTCGATTTCGCGCGTCGCGTGGCCGGCAATGCGACGCGTTTCCATGCTGGAATAATTAATCAGCCCACGGGCGATTTCCCGCCCGTCCTGCGCACGGCAAGCGACCACAGCCCCACGCCCAAACTCGCCCGCAACCGCCGTCACGCCCACAGGCAGCAAACTGCGTCCGCTGGATAGCGCCTGCGCAGCACCCTGGTCAAGCGTTAGCGAACCCGCCAGTTGCAAGTGATCGGCGAGCCATTGCTTGCGTGCGGCAAGTGGCGATTCGGTAGCGTAGAGCAGCGTGCCAATATCCTCGCCGCGAGCCGCAGCCAGCAGCGAGTCAGCCGTGTGGCCGCTGACAATCAGCGTGTGCGCACCGCTGCGCGCCGCACGTTGCGCCGCACGCACCTTGGTGATCATGCCACCGCGGCTGATGCCCGAACCGGCGCCGCCGGCCCTGGCATCAAAACGCCGGTCATCGGCACGCCCCTCGCTGACCAGCGTGGCCGCTGGATCGCTGCGCGGATCCGCAGTGAACAAGCCTTGCTGATCAGTCAGGATGATCAAGGCATCGGCCTCGACAAGATTGGCCACCAGCGCGCCTAGCGTGTCGTTATCGCCAAACTTGATTTCGTCGGTCACCACTGTGTCGTTCTCGTTGATGATGGGCACCACGCCCAAACCGAGCAGCGTATTCAAGGTTGAGCGGGCATTCAGATAGCGCACGCGATCGGCGAGATCGGCATGGGTCAGCAGAATCTGCGCCGCCTTCAGGCCGTGGCTGGCGAATGTGCTGTCATATGCCTGCGCCAAGCCCATCTGGCCAACCGCCGCCGCCGCCTGCAAGTCATGCATCGCATGCGGACGGGTTTTCCAGCCCAGCCGTTGCATGCCGGAGGCAATCGCCCCGGATGACACCAGCAATACCTGGCGGCCTTCTGCATGCAAGGCCGCAATCTGGCGCGCGCAATCGCCGATGAAGCCATGCGACAGTCCTTGACCGTTGTCGGTTACCAGCGCGCTGCCAACCTTGACGACGAGGCGGTGCGCGTTAGCTGCCTGCTGGCGCATGGAGACGTTGTTGTTCCCGGTGTTGTTCCAAATAGTCCATGATGGCGAAACACACCTCGCGGCAACCTTCGCCGCTGATGCCGGAAATCACGAAATGGCGTTCCGGTTGATAGCTATCGACCAGATGCTTGATGCGTGCCGCACGTTCATCTTCCGGCACCAGATCGATCTTGTTGACCAGCAGCCAGCGCGGCTTGTCATACAGCGATTGGTCGTACTGCCGCAACTCCCCAAGAATCGCCTGGGCATCGTGCGCCGGATCGGCCTCCGGATCGAACGGCGCGATGTCCACCAGATGCAACAGCAGTCCGGTGCGTTGCAAATGCTTGAGAAAACGATGGCCGAGGCCAGCCCCCTCTGCGGCGCCTTCAATCAGCCCCGGAATGTCGGCAATGACAAAGCTGCGCCGGTGGTCAACACGCACCACGCCCAGATTGGGATGCAGCGTGGTGAAAGGATAATCGGCCACTTTCGGCTTGGCTGACGATACGGCGCGGATAAATGTGGATTTTCCCGCATTCGGCAAGCCCAGCAGGCCGACATCCGCCAGCACCTTGAGTTCCAGTTGCAACTCGCGCTGTTCACCGGGCTGGCCAGGTGTGGATTGGCGCGGCGCGCGATTGGTGCTGGACTTGAAGTGCAGGTTGCCCAAGCCACCGCTACCGCCTTTGCCGAGCAGCACCCGTTTGCCATGCGCATCAAGATCGGCCAGCACCTCGCCGGTTGCGCGGTCGCTGATGACCGTGCCCACCGGCATGTGCAGCTCCATATCATCGCCCCCCTTGCCGTAGCGGTCAGAGCCATGGCCTTTCTCGCCCTTCTGGGCGCGAAAGGTACGCGTATAGCGAAAGTCGATCAGCGTATTGAGGTTTTCATCGCCAATGGCCCAGATGCTGCCGCCACGGCCACCGTCGCCGCCATCCGGCCCGCCCATGGGAATGTATTTCTCGCGGCGAAACGAAGCCGCGCCGTTGCCACCGTCGCCAGCCAGAACCTCGATGCGTGCTTCGTCAAAGAATTTCATGTCTCAGAAAGGTAAAAGCCCTGCCGTTGCAAAGGCAACGACAGGGCTTGATCGTGCCGTGAAAAGTATCAGGCGTTAGCCGGGATGACGCTGATCACGCGACGCTTTTTCAGCCCCTTGATCGCGAACAGCACTTTGCCTTCGACCTTGGCGAACAGCGTGTGATCCTTGCCCATGCCGACATTATCGCCGGGATGAAACTCGGTGCCACGCTGGCGTACGATAATGCTGCCAGCAGAAATCAGCTCGCCACCATAACGCTTGACGCCAAGGCGTTTCGATTCCGAATCGCGGCCGTTACGCGAACTGCCGCCTGCTTTTTTATGTGCCATGTTTTAGCTCCTGACTCAGTGGTTCGATCAGGCGGCGATGCCGCTGATTTCGATTTCCGTGAAATTCTGACGGTGGCCTTGGTGCTTCTGGTAATGCTTACGGCGACGCATCTTGAAAATGGTGACCTTGGGATGGCGGCCCTGAGCAATCACTTTAGCCATGACGGTAGCGCCAGCAACGAAGGGGGCGCCGATCTTGACCGATTCGCCTTCGCCGACCATGAGCACCTGGTCAAGAGTGATTTCAGTGCCTACATCAGCCGGTATCTGTTCTATTTTAAGTTTTTCGCCAGCGACAACGCGATACTGCTTGCCACCGGTTTTTATGACCGCATACATGATGGTGACTCCAAATGGATAAAACAAAGAGGCCGCAGTATACAGGGGCTGAAGCCGCTGGTCAATTTCTTCTTCCATGCGATGAGCGAAGAATGCCTGCGCCCCTCAATCTGCACCGGAATAGCTCCCCTGCTGCGCCTATCGGGCTGTATCGTGCTATTTTATCGCTTCAGCAAGCTGCCTCTCTTCATCCATGTCGCCTCATCAAGCGGAAAACTTCATCATTGTTGGCGTTACCCTTGAAGGGCGGCAATTCCGCCCCAGTGACTGGGCAGAAAGGCTATGTGGCGTCATGTCAGCCTTCGGCGCCGAGCGACGCATGGCTTACTCACCCCATGTACAACCAGGCACCCATGACGGGTACAAATGCGTCTTCGTCGATGCCGGCATCTATGAGACCGAGCCGATGGCTTATGCCTTCCTGGTCAATTTTGCCAAGGACAATCAACTGAAGGTCACCAAAGCATCTGCTTGACCTAAGCGGCCCGAAGAGAAAACCTGCCATGGCAAAAGAGAAAAACGATCTGGGTGAAATCGACCCAGATCGTTATTTTTTGTGGTGTTCCCACGGCGACATGAACATATCCCCACTTTGACGGCCAGCATGCCTTTTCAGGCACCAACTAACCGGAGGAGGTCGTCCTTGGACACGAGGGCCGCGTTATAGCGGGGCCAGGATCGAATGCAACAGCATCTGGCGAATTTCCACGATTACACCGCACAAAGACAGCCAGTGGGTCAACCCAGCGTTGCCACCATCTCGATCTTGGGCGCGATCGAACGCACCATCTTCTGGATGCCATGTCCAGGATTGGCCTGACGTTGAGAGACAAGCAACCCCACCTTTTCCAGCAACCCGACATCCTTCGTGATCGCTGAGCGATTGCGGTGCAGTCGATGCGTCAATTCGTTGATCGTCTTCGGTTCGTGCATGACTTCGAGCATGAGGCGACGCCGGGCCTCCGAC
>JBAQUE010000127.1:0-13071 GCA_049297315.1 Rugosibacter sp. | reverse complement strand
GGCGCAAGCGCACAAAGACATGGTGGCCGCCGTTGCGCCCTTTGTGGATACCTCGATTTCGAAAACCGTGAATGTGCCGGCCGACTACCCCTACGCCGACTTTGAAGACCTGTACATGAGCGCATGGAAAGCCGGTCTCAAGGGCCTGGCCACTTATCGCCCGAATTCGGTTTTGGGCAGCGTACTTTCCGTCGACTCAACGGCCGCAGCCAATACGCAAAAGCAGCCGCAGGATGTCACCATCGATTCGGCAAACCGGCGCCTGTCCATCGGCGCCCTGCCCGCGCCCGTGCTGGCCTCATTGCGCTGGCCGAGCCGCCCGCGCATGAGCGATGGCAATACCGCGTGGACTTACATGATCGAAGCCCCGCAAGGCGAGTTTGCCCTCTTTGTCGGCCAGATCGAAAACGACATGGGGCGCAGCATGCCCTTCGAAGTCTGGGTCAATGGCGCCGAGCAGCCGCGCGGCATCGGTGCCGTGGCAAAAACGCTGTCCATGGACATGCGCGCCAACGACAAGGCCTGGCTGAAGCTCAAGCTTGACGCGCTGGCCAAGACCCAGGACGAAGAAGCCTTTGACCTGCCCTTCCCGCCGAATGGTGAAAAAAAGCGCGTCCCTGGCGTCGTCTCCGCACTGGCGCAAGTCGTGCGCTATCGCTGCGAAAAACTCGGCGCACTGGAAGACAGTGACACAAGCACCAGCGCCACGCCCGTCATCGATTGCATGTTCAGCCGCGACGAACCGAAAACCGGCACGGACGGCACGCTCTCCTGGACGGTGGATATCAGCAATCCCGTCTCCGGCGAGGAATTCGTGCTGGGCCTGAAGGAAATCACCCTGCCCGATGGCGTCACCCGCCCCTACTCGGTATGGCTCTCCGGCCACTACCCCCGTGCGCTGGACGGCCTGACCCGCCTGCTCTCGCTTGACATGCGCGTGCTCGACCCGGCATGGATAGGCATGAAGCTGCGCAAGCTGATGAACTACGCCGAACCGCTGGGCGATTTCATGGCCCGTGTGCCCGGCTCGAACAAACAGCAAAACTGGCCATCTACCGTAGCCTACATCGCCCGCCTGATCATGCACCGCTACGCCATGCTCGGCATCCTCGACGAAAACGGCTACCCCACGCGCACCATGGGCATCCTTGAAACGCCTGGTGCGGCGCCAGAAACCAGCGGCGGCATCAAGGTGATGCAGGGTTCATTGTGCAATGAGTGCGGCAACATGACCGTCATCCGCAAAGATGGCTGCGACTTCTGCTCCGCCTGTGGCGCAGTCGGCGCCTGTGGTTGAAGATAACTGGCATACTCGGCGCCGGCATTAATCCATAAACTGTACGCCATCCGGCGTACTCAAAACCTGAGGAGAAAGCAAGTATGCAAAGTACCAACGAATTGCTCGCATCGTGGGGGGCGATCTCGCCCTGGGTATTCCCGTCACTCTGGGGAGCCTTGGCCGTTTTCGCCGGCATGCGCCGCTGCTATGGAATGGCGGCGCTGCTGGCCCTGGCTTGTATGAGCGATTTCTTCTTGAGCTACCTGTTCGTGCAACCGACCTTTACCGATGGTGGGGATACCGTCAATGTTTTCTCCACGGCATTTCCCAAGCAGCCTGTTTACACTGTGGCAAGCCTGCTGCCCTCATTGGTGAATTTTTCTTTGGCGACAGTCATGGCCCTGTTACTGCGTAGCACGTCAAAAGGCGGCCACTAAACGCCGTCCCGTCAGCGCCGACTTTTAAAACACCTGCCAAAAAAAACGGCCCCCGCCTTCTCAGGCGGGGGCCGTTTTCAATTCAAGAGGAATATTTCTATTGGGCCGTCATGCCGCCATCAATGACGAAGTTGGCGCCAGTGACCCATCCAGCTTCGATATCTGACGCCAGATACAGTGCGCAATAAGCAATATCGTCTGGCGTACCCGCCCGCTTGATCATATGCTTGTCGAGCAATGACTGATACAGCGGGTGTGCTTTTAATGGATCAGTCTGTGGTGTAGCCACCAGGCCGGGCGAAATGCTGTTGGCGCGAATGCCATGTACCGCACCTTCCGCCGCCAGCTGCTTGGTCAGCGCAATCACGCCGCCTTTGGTCGCACCGTGCGCGAAATTACCCAGCTCAGGAAAGCCGATCATACCGGCCATCGACGCCGTATTGATGATGGAACCGCCCCGCGCCTTCATCAGCGGGAAAGCATGATGGCAAGCCCAATAGATCAGGTCAAGCTCATTATGGATGGTGAACTGCCACTCTTCCCAGGTCATCTGCTCGATTGGCGCAAACTTGCAAAGGCCGGCATTGTTGTACAGGATATCCATTTGGCCATACTGGCTGATACCCCAGTCAAACCAGCTTTTGACCTGATCACCTTCACCCAGATCGACAACGCGGAAAACCGAATCGCCACCGGCCGCCTTGATCATCGCGGCGGTTTCCTCACCACCTTCTTTTTTTACGTCACAACCGACAATTTTCGCGCCTTCTTTGGCGAAAAGAATGGCGGCGGCACGACCTTGCCCACCACCTGTGCCAGTAATGAACGCCACTTTACCTTTGAGTCGACCAGCCATGAGTGCACCTCCGTTATGGGTTTATTGAAGTTTCTATGCATGCAAAGCATCGCAAGTTTCAACAGGATGGCGGCAACGGTGCAATCCTGTGGCAGGAACCCGGGTGATTTCTTGCTACCGTTGCAGTTTCCAGTTTCACTGGCGGAGAGGGCGGGATTCGAACCCGCGTTAGGCTTGCACCTAAACACGCTTTCCAGGCGTGCGACTTAAACCGCTCATCCACCTCTCCGCAGGAGATACCTGCTTTTTTTGCTAGCTCAGCAGGGGGCGGATTCTAGCAGAGTCAGCCTTCGCTGTGCCGCAGCGAAAGGTCAACGGCGCGTACATCCTTGGTCAGGCTGCCGATAGAGATGCGGTCAACACCGGTTTCGGCGATGCTGCGCACGGTTTCCAAATTGACGCCGCCAGAAGCTTCCAGTTTGGCGCGGCCTGCCGTCAGCGCGACCGCCTCACGCATTTTTTCAAGACCCATGTTATCGAGCAGAATCATGCGGGCATCTGCGTTCAGGGCTTCCTGCAATTGCCCTAGCGTTTCCACTTCAATCTGGATGAACACCTCATCATGCGCAATGGCGCGTGCGCGCTGCAGCGCCGGGACGACACCACCGGCAGCAATGATGTGGTTTTCCTTGATCAGGATGCCGTCATACAGGCCCAGGCGATGGTTTGCGCCACCACCACAGGTCACTGCATACTTTTGCGCCAAGCGTAAACCGGGAATGGTTTTTCTGGTATCCACAATGGCGGCGCGAGTGCCGGCAATGGCGTCCACGTACCGCCGGGTGGTGGTGGCTGTCGCGGAGAGCAGTTGCAGGAAATTCAGCGCGGCGCGTTCAGCGGTCAGCAATGCGCGAGTATTGGCGTCGATCTGGCAAAGCGTCTGGCCAGCGGCGATGTGTTGGCCGTCATTCAGGGCCCAGCGGATTTTTGCGGCCGGATCCAAACGCCGGAAACAGGCATCAAACCATTCACGGCCTGCCAATACGGCATCTTCACGGGTAATAACAGTACCTTGCGAGCGTTGGCTTGCAGGGGTAAGCAATGCGGTCAGATCACCGCCGCCAATGTCTTCAGCCAGTGCGGCAAGCACATTGCGTTCGACTTCTGTAGCAAGCCAGGGTAAGTATTCCATGTTATGTTGAGACTTATAGAAATTCTGATTGATTCTAGCAGGGAGATTGTTAATGCTTGATGTGTTCTCGGTAAGCATGGGGGTGTTGGTCGCCCTGGCTCTGGCAGTTGTAGTGATTTATTTTTACCTTCAGGACATTACGCAAAAACGGCATGCGATCCTGCGTAATTTTCCCCTGATTGGCCATTTGCGTTATTTCTTCGAACAGTTGGGGGAATATTTCCGGCAATACTTTTTCCTTGGTGATCGTGAAGAGCGCCCATTCAACCGCTCCACGCGCAGCTGGGTTTACCGGATGGCGAAAAATGAGGGCGGCGTGCTGGGTTTTGGCTCAACTTACAACCTGCATGAGCCGGGGGCGCTGATTTTTGTCAATGAGCCGTTTGCCGTGCTGGAGAGTGATCGGCTGCCGACTCCGCCATTAACCATTGGTGAAGGCTGGTGCGCAAAGCCTTTTGTTGCGCGTTCGCTGGTCAATATCAGCGGCATGAGTTATGGTGCAATATCAAAACCCGCCGTGCGGGCCCTGTCGCAAGGAGCTGCCAAAGCTGGCTGCTGGATGGATACTGGCGAAGGCGGCTTGTCGCCCTACCATCTCGAAGGCGGCTGCGATGTGATTATGCAGATTGGCACGGCAAAGTATGGCGTGCGCGATAGTGAAGGCCGCCTCGCGGTGGAAAAGCTGCGCGAAATCGCCGCGCATGAAAGCGTGCGCGCATTCGAGATCAAGCTGTCGCAAGGCGCAAAACCGGGTAAAGGCGGCGTGCTGCCGGGTGTCAAGGTCACCCCGGAAATCGCGCGCATCCGCGGGATTCCGCAGGGCATGGACTCGCTCTCGCCCAACCGCCACCTGGACATTGCCAACATCGATCAACTGCTCGACATGATCCTGCGCGTGCGGGATATCACCGACAAGCCGGTGGGCATCAAAACCGCACTCGGTGGCCGGGAATTCATGCGCCTGCTCACTGAAGCCGTCGCGCGGCGCGGCCTGGGGGATGCGCCGGATTTCATCGCCATCGATGGTGGCGAAGGCGGCTCGGGCGCGGCGCCCCAGGCATTGGCTGACCATATGGGTTTATCGATTGACGAAGCCTTGCCACGGGCGGTGGATGCATTGCTGGAGGCAGGCATCAAGCACCGCGTCAAGGTCATTGCGGCAGGCCAGTTGGTGACCTCGGCACGCGCGGCCTGGGCGCTGGCCTGTGGTGCGGACTATGTGAATACCGCGCGCGGCTTCATGTTTTCATTGGGTTGCATCCAGGCGCTGCGTTGCCATACGAATACCTGCCCAACGGGGATAACAACCCATAATCCCAAGCTGCAACGCGGGCTGGTAGTCGAAGAAAAATTTGAGCGGGTGGCGAACTACTGCCTGAATATCAACCAGGAAATCGACATGATCGCGCACAGTTGCGGCCTGCACCATGCCCGCGAGTTCCGCCGCGAGCATGTGCGCATCGCCGGCGCCGATGGCCGCACGACGGCGCTTAACGTGCTGTATCCGTATCCGGCGCAGAGCGCCGCTTGAAGCGTTCGGAAAGCGCAATCGACATGCTGCTGGCGGCAATTACCGCAATACCCGCGACGGAAAGGCCATCCGGCAGGTGGTCGTAAAACAGCCAGCTGATGAGCGTCGCCCAAACCAACTGCGCATAAGTAAAAGGTGAAAGCGTCGACGCCGGTGCATAGCGGAAGGCGCGGGTGAATAACCAGTGCCCGACAGCACCCAGCACGCCCATGCCGCAAAGCTGCAGCGCTTGCACGGTATCCGGCATCGGGCCGCCCCAGTAAAAAGGGGCTGTCAATGTCATGGCAACAGTGCCGACCAGTGCAGTATAGAAAAGTAATGTGAGCGTATTTTCTGTTGCGGAAAGCTCGCGCGTCTGGATTTGATACACGGCATAACTGCATGCCGAAATGGCCAGATAAATCAATCCTTGTCCAGGCTGCCCGAAGAGCGCACCGCCCGGCCGGGCAATCAGCAACGCACCGGAAAACCCGACGGCGACTGCCAGCCAACGGCCCAGGGTGACCTTTTCATGCAATAGCCAGCGCGCCATCAACACCACGATGAGCGGCGCGATGAATAGAAACGCAGTGGCTTCGGCCAACGGTAAATGCTTGAACCCGGCGATCCCAAAACATGAGGTTAATACCAGCATCAGGCCGCGGGCGATGTGTTTCCAGGGTTTGCCTGTCGTGACGAGTTTCAAGCGCATGGATGGCGCAAGAATAATCAGCATCAGCAGGAAATGGATGCTATAGCGCGCCCACACCAGCATGGGTACAGGAAAAGTCTGCGCCATGTGTTTGGACGTGGCATCCAGTGAGGAAAAGCAAAGTACGGCACCCAGCATCAACAGGATGCCGGTGAACGGGCGTGATTCAGACATGCGGTGTAGTCCAGTGATTAAAAATTTGTCGTGCCGGCGCGATAAGTTCGCTGGCGCTCAGCCCAATCGGCCCCTGCCCTTCCCGCGCCAGCCTGTCGGCGGCGGCGCCGTGCAGATGTACGGCGCAGGCCAGCGCCTTGCCTGCCGGCCAGTGCTGTGCGAGCAAGGCGCCCGTCATGCCAGCCAGCACATCGCCGGTACCGGCGGTGGCCAGCCCGGCATTGCCGGTGGTGTTGATGCGCCAACGGCCATCCGGGTGCGCGATGACCGTGCCACAGCCCTTGAGCGCGACATGCGCGTTAAACCGCCGGGCAAGTTCCAGCGCGGCAATAATGCGGTCTGCCTGAACTATCTCGATGCTTGTCGCCAGCAGGCGGGCGGCTTCCGCAGGATGCGGGGTGAGCAAGGTCGGCGCGCTGCGTTTTGCCATGCGGGCAGCGAGCACGGGATGCATGGCCAGCAGATTCAGCGCATCGGCATCGAGCAGCAGCGGAAAATCGGCGCTGGTGATACGGCGAACCATCTCCAGCGCGGCGTCCGCAACGCCCAGACCGGGGCCGATGACGGCGGCCGTTGCCTGATGCATCGCGTCAGCGGGAGTGCGCAACATGAGTTCCGGCTGCACCGGATCAACGGCCATCGGTTCGAGCAGCCCGACAAACACCCGCCCCGCGCCCAGGTGCAAAGCCGCACGACCGGCAAGCAGTACCGCACCGGTCATGCCGTGCGCGCCGCCTATCACCGCCAGCGAACCAAAATTGCCCTTGTGCGTATTGCGCTGGCGTGGCGCGAGATGACTGCGAAAATCATCGAGCGTCAATAATGCGCCTGGATATGCGTTTGCGTTTTCCTTTGAGTCTGCCTCAGGCAAGCCCAGCGTTTCGATAGTCACCTCGCCACAGTGATCCGGTCCATCCAATGTATATAAACCTGGCTTGCCAGCAATGAAACTCACCGTATGCGCCGCGCGCGCGCAGCAACCGGTTTCGCCACCAAGCACACAACCCGTATCGGCATCCAGCCCGCTGGGAATATCCAGCGCCAGCACCGGGCCGGCAAAGCCGTTGATGCGTTCAATCAGCGCGGCGTAATCACCTGCGATTGGTCGCATGAGGCCAATACCGAACAAGCCGTCAACCACCAGACCATAATCACCCGCCGGCGCATCCGTATAAGCCACGCCGCCAGCAGCGCGCCATTGCGCGAACGCCCGGCGCGCATCGGCAGGCAGTTTTTCCGCCTCGCCGCGGAACACGACGCGAACGTCAATGCCCTGTTCACGCAATACGCGCGCCAGCACAAAGGCATCACCACCGTTATTGCCCGGCCCGGCAAAAACCAGCACAGGCGCACGATGATTGCCCAGCATCTTCATGGCGACCGCTGCGGCGGCCTGGCCTGCCCGTTCCATCAAGGGTGGCTGGACAGCGGCATGGCGGGATTCGAGGTCGCGCAGTTCAGCGACGCGCAGCAAAGGAAAATTCATGCCGAATTGTACCGTGGCAGCGCAGCAAGGCTGGACGCCCAGCGGCATAATCAGGGATAATTCGCGCCCGCCCTTTTTGCCTTGGCCCCCAGCTCAGCACCGTGCCCTCCCCTCCTGAAAATACCCGCCCCATGAGCGCCCGCATCATCGACGGCAATGCGCTTTCCGCCACGCTTCGTGGCCAACTGGCCGAGCGCACGGCCGCATTGAAAGCCCGCGGCATCACACCGTCGCTGGCCGTGATCCTGGTCGGCGATGACCCGGCCTCGACCGTGTATGTGCGCAACAAGGTCACCGCCTGCGAAAAAATCGGCATGCGTTCCTTGCATTTCAGTTATGCCAGCACGATCGATCCGGCAACGGTTTTCGCCAGGATTGCCGAGTTGAACGGCGACCCGTCAGTGCATGGCATCCTGGTCCAGTTGCCGCTGCCCAAGCAGTTCAATGCCGATGCCATACTCGAAGCCATCGCGGTTGAAAAAGACGTGGATGGTTTCCATGCGCAGAATATCGGCGCGCTCGCGCAGGGCAAGCCGCGCTTCATTCCCTGTACGCCGTATGGCGTGATGAAAATGCTGGCCTCTGTCAATGCGCCGCTGCAAGGCGCCGAAGCGGTCATCGTCGGGCGCAGCAACATCGTCGGCAAACCCATGGCCTTGCTGCTGCTGGCGCAGGGCTGCACGGTGACCATCTGCCATTCGCAGACGCGCGACCTCTCCTTCCACACCCGCCGCGCGGATATCCTGGTCGCCGCCGCGGGCCGCCCAAGAATGATTTCCGGCGACATGATCAAGCCTGGCGCCATCGTGATTGATGTCGGCATCAACCGCCTGCCCGACGGCAAGCTCTGCGGCGATGTCGATTTTGAAAGCGCGAAGGCAGTTGCTTCAGCCATCACGCCCGTGCCGGGCGGCGTCGGGCCGATGACCATCACCATGCTGCTCACCAACACACTGGAAGCGGCTGAACGCACGCAACCCAGTCAATCCATCACAACCACGCCACAATAAAAGGAAACATCATGAATCACCCTCACCCACTGATTGGCATCCTGATGGGCTCGGATTCCGACTGGCCCATCATGCAGGCAGCCGCAAAAATACTCAAGGAATTCGGCGTGCCTTATGAGGCGCGCGTAATTTCCGCCCACCGTGCGCCGGATGCGCTGTTTGACTATGTGGCTACAGCCAGCCAGCGTGGCCTGCGTGTGCTGATTGGCGGCGCCGGTGGCGCGGCGCATCTGCCGGGGGTGATGGCGGCCAAGACGCAGTTGCCCGTGCTCGGCGTGCCGATGCCGTCGAAGCATATGCTGGGTATGGATTCGCTGCTGTCCATCGTGCAAATGCCCAAGGGCATTCCCGTCGCCACGTTCGCCATTGGCGAAGCCGGTGCGGCCAATGCGGCGCTGATGGCCATCGCCATCCTGGCCGGCACGGATGCGGCGCTGAATGACAAGCTGCTCGCTTACCGCGATGCGCAAAGCGCCCGCGTGCTGGCCGTGACGCTGCCGGAAATTTGAGCGCATGGATACCACTGCCGTTCACGCTTACTTCACTGGTCTGCAAGAACGCATCGTTGCGGCGCTGGAAAATTTTGATGGCCAGCCATTCCGCCGCGACGCATGGCAGCGGCCTGAAGGCGGCGGTGGCGTTTCGCGGCTGATTGAAGAAGGTGATTTTTTCGAACGCGGCGGCGTTAACTTTTCCCATGTCACGGGCACCGCGCTGCCCGCTTCCGCCACGGCGCACCGCCCCGAACTGGCCGGCCGCCACTGGGAAGCGATGGGCGTGTCGCTGGTGCTGCATCCACGCAATCCTTATTGCCCGACGGCGCACATGAATGTGCGTTTTTTCATCGCCAGGCAAGAAGGCGAGGAACCGGTATGGTGGTTTGGCGGCGGCATGGACATGACACCGTATTACGGGTTCACGGAAGACGCGGCCTCGTTTCATCAAACCTGCCGCGACGCGCTGGCCAATTTCGGCAGCGGAACCTATGCCGAATACAAGGCCTGGTGCGACCGTTACTTTTTCCTCAAGCACCGCAACGAAGCGCGCGGCATCGGCGGCATTTTTTTTGACGATGTTCAGGCAGGCGGCTTCGACCGCTGCTTTGCGCTGACGCAAAGCGTAGGCGACCATTTCACCACCGCCTACCTGCCGCTTCTCGAACGCCGCCGCGACCTGCCGTATGGCGAACGCGAACGCGACTTCCAGGCCTACCGGCGCGGACGCTATGTGGAATTCAACCTGGTCTGGGACCGCGGCACGCTGTTTGGCTTGCAGTCCGGCGGGCGTACCGAATCCATCCTGATGTCGCTGCCGCCCGTGGTGAAATGGCGCTACGACTGGCATCCCGCACCGGGCAGCGCGGAAGAAAAACTGTATACGGATTTTTTGCCGCCGCGCGACTGGGTTTGAACCGCGTTTACAACGCGGCCGCCGCGCGATAGTGCCGTATCGCCAGCGCCGACTTTTCTTCGCTTTCTTCAAACCGGTCGAACAACCGCGCCAGCTCGATGTGCGCAACGCGTGTAGGCGCAATAGCCAGCGCCGCTTCCAGATAACTCTGCGCCTTGCCCCACAACTGTTGCTGGCCACACAAACGGCCCAGTGTCAGCAATAGTGCGGCGTCCTGCGGCCGTTGCTTGAGCCATTTTTCAGCCTGTGCAATACGCGCCAGGACATCGCCACCGCTGCATTGGCCATACGCCAGCGCCAGTTCGGCATCCCAGTTCTTTTCCAACGCCTGCTCGATCACCCGCTGCGCTTCACGGCCATCACCTGCGGCAATCAGCGATTGCGCGGTTTCCAGTGCTAACGCAGGCTCCACGCGGTCACGCTCATCCAGTTCGCGCCAGTAACGCAGCAAACCGGCCGCATCATCGCGCAGGCCGTGCAGCGCCTCCCGCAAGGCGCGGTTACGCAAGGGCGCGGCTTGTTCGGCAGTCAGCGCCTTGTATTTTTCAAGCTGCCGCGCCAGGCGCGCCACTTCACGCCAGTTGCCCAGTCCGCGCGCGGCACGCAAACTCAAGCGCAAGGCCGCGATATGCAACCCGCTCTGCCGGGTCAGCTCATTCAACACAGCTTGCGCATCCTCATAGCGATGGTCTTCAAGCGCGAATTCCGCTGCCGTCATCAGCCGCGCCGCCTGGAACCCTGCCGTATCGGCTGTCCGCACGCGCTCGGCCCACAGCGCTCCGCGTTCCTCATCATGCAGGGCATGCGCCGCGCGCCAGGCAATCAGCGCCACCACCGCCGGCACGGGATGGTCTGCCCAGGCTTTCTCGGCACTGCGCAAGGCCTGCCCGAAGCGGCCTTCCTGCAACAGACGTGCGGCGGCGAAGTGCGTATTCGTGGCCTGCTGGATACGGCGCTTTTTGCGGAAGGCGGCTACGGCATCAGGCAAGGCCAGCACATGGCTGACCATGCGCACGAAAAAATACCCCAGCGTGAAACCCAGCACAGCCAGCAGCAGGAAAAAGTTCAGCGAAAGCTCCGCGCGCCAGGGCGGCATGGCCAGCAGCACATAGCCCTCGTTGTAGCGCGCGGCAACGGCCAGCCCAACAGCCAATACGGCCAATATCAATAAGCGGAATAATGTACGCATGGTTTTGCGCTACCTTACTTGCCAGCACTGCCGCGTTCGCGGGCCAGTTTCAGGCCATTCGCGACAGACAGCGTTTCATTCAACGAGGGCAGGTTCAGGCCTACGTCAGTCGCAGCCAATGCCTTGACCGTGGCCAATGCAGCCGCCACCGGCTTGGCGCGCTGATCAAAATAGCGTTCCAGCATTTCCTGCGCCTGGCGCATATCCTCATGGAAAGTTTTGCCGTCCCGCTGCAGCAGCGCCAGCCGCGCACCGAGCAGGCGCAGCTTGAGGTTCTCGCGCAGGAAGACGCCCTGGCCGGGCGACAGCAATACCGGTTCGTTGCGCTCGATGCGCTCGATGCGTATCAGTTGATGTAGTTCGTTCCATACGTCGGTTACCAGCCCACGCCAATACACGCCGCTGACAGGCGATGCCGCAGGTGAAGCGGGTGTCGCCACCGCTTGCGGCCGCTGCTCAAAAGCCAGCGGCAATTCACCGGCGACCGCCGCCACGCTTTCAATCCTGAATGCCAGGCCGGTGATATCGGCGCCCGGCATCGACTTCAGGCGTGCGATGTCGCGTATCAACAGATTGCGCAAAGGCGCAAACTGGGGCTGCACCGCGTTGGCCAGACGCGCCTCGGCATCTTGCAGCGCCATCAAGGCCAGCTCGACGTTGCCCGCGAATTGCAGCTGTTGCACCGCCAGCGTGATGGCCTGCACCACCTCAGCCAGCGCGCGTTCATCGCGGCGGCTGGAAAGCTCGGCGGACATGGCCTGCAGCGACAGCGACTGTCCCTGCATCTCCGCCAGACGGGCTTCCAGCACGCTGACCTTGGCCTGCACAGCGGCCAGGGCTTCCTGGCCCTGCCTGGCCAGCAAACGGTTTTCCTTGGCCAGATTGTCGGCTTCCGCGAGACGGCGGGCGGTTTCCTGTTGCAAGCCGGCAATCTGCACACGGCTATCGACCCACAGGCCGGCCACCAGCAACAATGCGATCAGCATGACGCGCAGCGCCGGACGGCGCAAGGCCTCGCGCCAACGCGACCTTCTGGCTGACGCAGCTTCAACGGGGATTGGGGTTATGTCATGTTCCATCATGGGCATAGTATTGCATGAGTGTATCAATCAAACCCTGGTCGCCGGGGGCGGACGGGATGACTTGCGGCAAACCGAGCGCCCGCGCCTGCTCGGCGATGCGCAGGTGCGAGACGAAAACAGGCGTCTTCTTCAGCCAGGCCTGGCCAAGATGGCCAATCATGCCGAAAAAATTGCGCAGACCCTCGCTGCTGGTCAACGTCACCGCATCCAGCTTGCCGGCCTCCCACAATGCCAGCAAAGGGCTGGCGTCCGCCGCTGGCCGGGTGCGGTGGTAACAGGAAACAAATTCCACCTGCGCACCGCGCGCCAGCAGCGTCTCCCCCAGCACTTCGCGTCCGGCATCGCCGCGAAATACGATGACGCGCTTACCTGAGACATTGCTCAGTTCAGGCAGTTCCAGCAAGGCTTCGGAGTCAAAGCGCAATGGTGGGGAAATGACCTGCGTGATGCCGCGCGCAGCCAGCGCCTGCTCGCTCATCTTGCCCAGCGCGGCCACTTGCAAACCCGCTGGCCAGGGACGGCGCGGCAGGATGATGGCCAGGGCTTTTTCAATCGCATTCGGGCTGACAAAAACAGCCAGGTCAAAATCATCCAGACGGATGGCGGCATCCAGCACCGGTTCGATGTCTTCGACATCACGGATTTCCAGCACGGGGAAAAATACCGGCCGTGCGCCCTGCTCGACCAGCAGCGTCGCCAGATGCTCTGCCTGCCCGGCCGGGCGGGTAACTACGACATGTCGGCCTGCCAATGGCGTCATGGCCAGCTAGCGTGAAAAACTTGGGCAAGCGTGC
>JBAQUE010000126.1:0-12833 GCA_049297315.1 Rugosibacter sp. | reverse complement strand
GATGAACCCCCAAGAGATATGCCGTCCCTTGTTTTTTTACTCCGTGTTCTCCGTGTCCTCCGTGGTTAACTGCTTTTTTCAGGTTAATTCAGGTTAATCTTAAGCACCATGTTTCTCCCCGCCCCGCCTTTCAGTTTCCTGTTCCGCCATCCGGCGTATCTCGTGGCCTGCGGCTTTGGCAGCGGGCTTTCCGGTTTCGCCCCGGGCACTTTTGGCACCGCATTCGCCTGGCTTACCTATGCCTGGCTGCGCGGGCAGATGCCTGGCGATCTGGTGTTCGGCATTTTTCTGTTCGCCGCCTTCATCATCGGCATATCCGCCTGCCAGGTCACCGGCCGCGCGCTGGGCGTGGTTGATCATGGCGCGATTGTATGGGACGAGATCGTGCCTTTCTGGGCGGTGCTGCTGTTCACCCCGGCCGGCTTCTGGTGGCAGCTGGCGGCGTTTCTGGGCTTCCGTTTTTATGACATCGTGAAACCCCAGCCCGCGCGCTTCTTCGACAGCCGCGTAAAAAACGGTTTCGGCGTGATGATGGATGATGTCATCGCGGCAGGCTATACCGTGCTCACGCTGGCGATGATGAAGTCCTTGCTTGACACCGTAGCACGCTGACCATGGACGCCGACCTCGTTGCACTGTCTGAAGCGGTCGGATCGGCGTGTCACCAGCGCCGTCCAGGGATGGACTCAAGACTTTTAGTGGCCACGGCGGAATCCTGCACCGGCGGTTGGGTGGCGCAGGTCATCACGCACACGGCGGGCAGTTCGGCCTGGTTCGAGCGCGGCTTCATCACCTACAGCAATGCCGCCAAGATCGAGATGCTGGGCGTGCGCGCAGCCACGCTGGCCGAACAGGGCGCGGTCAGCGAAGCCACGGCATGCGAAATGGCCGCCGGCGCGCTGGCGCATTCCACCGCCTCGATATCACTGGCGATTACCGGCATCGCCGGCCCAACAGGGGGTTCAGTGACCAAACCGGTAGGCGCCGTCTGTTTTGCCTGGTGCCGCACCGGCGAAACAGCACAGGCTGAAACACAGCGCTTCGCGGGCGACCGCGAAGCCATTCGTCGCCAGGCCGTGGTGCATGCATTGCAGGGTTTGCTGAAACGCATCGAATAAACAGGCGGAAGGGCAAAAACTATGCCATCCATGCCATAATCAAACCTACTTTCAAGGACGGAATCCATGGACGACAACAAGAGCAAGGCACTTCAGGCGGCACTCGCCCAGATCGAAAAACAGTTCGGCAAGGGCTCCATCATGAAGATGGGCGAAGGCAATGTCAGCGATGACATCCAGACGGTCTCCACCGGCTCTTTGGGGCTGGACATCGCGCTGGGCATCGGCGGTTTGCCGCGCGGCCGGGTGGTGGAAATCTACGGCCCGGAATCCTCCGGCAAGACCACTTTGTGCCTGCATGTGGTGGCGGAAATCCAGAAAGCCGGTGGCGTCGCGGCCTACATCGACGCAGAAAACGCGCTCGACCCCGGTTATGCCGCCAAGCTCGGCGTGAATGTGCCCGACATGCTGATTTCACAACCCGATACCGGCGAGCAGGGGCTGGAAATCGCCGACATGCTGGTGCGTTCCGGCGGCGTTGATCTGGTGGTCATCGACTCGGTCGCGGCGCTCACGCCACGCGCGGAAATCGAAGGCGAGATGGGCGACCAGTTGCCCGGCCTGCAGGCGCGGCTGATGTCGCAAGCCTTGCGCAAACTAACGGCGAACATCAAGCGCACCAACACGCTGGTGATTTTCATCAACCAGATCCGCATGAAAATCGGCGTCATGTTCGGCAGCCCGGAAACCACGACCGGCGGCAATGCGCTCAAGTTCTATGCCTCGGTACGCATGGATATCCGCCGCACCGGCGCGATCAAGAAGGGCGACGAGGTGATCGGCAACGAAACCAAGGTCAAGGTGGTCAAGAACAAGGTCGCGCCGCCTTTCCGCGAGGCGCATTTCGACATTCTTTACGGCGAAGGCATTTCGCGCGAAGGCGAGATCGTCGAGCTGGGCGTCGAGCACAAGATCGTCGAAAAATCCGGCGCGTGGTATGCCTACAACGGCGAGAAAATCGGTCAGGGCAAAGACAACGCGCGGGATTACCTGCGTGAGCACCCCGAACTGGCGACGGAAATCGAAAACAAGGTGCGCGCCGCCGTCGGCGTCGCGGCGCTGGCGGCGCAACCCACCAAGCCAGTCAAGGTAGACAAGCCCGCGGACAAAGCCATCGCCGAGTAAACCAATTGAACATCCTGCGCAGCCGGGCGATCAGGCTTCTGGCGCGGCGCGAACATAGCCGCGCCGAACTGGCCCGCAAACTGGCGGCGCATGGCGCACAGGAAGAAATCGACGCAGTGATTAACGAACTTCAGGCAAGCCAACTGCAATCGGATGCCCGCTTTGCCGAAAGCTATGTGCAGGCGCATGCCGCCCGTTGGGGCGGCCCGCGCCTGCGGCAGAAGATGGCGGCCAGCGGCCTGGCGCGCGAACTGATTGACGCGCAATTGGCGCGTGCCGACCTGCCCGACGAATTGGCCCGCGCACGCGAGGTGTGGGCAAGAAAATTTTCCGCCGCGCCCGCTGATGCAAAAGAATGGGCCCGCCAGGCAAGGTTCCTGCAGGGGCGCGGTTTTGCCAGCGAGACCATTCGCCGCCTGCTGAAAAACCCCTGCGAAGACATGGCTGGGGAAGATGCCGCATGACGACCGCCTCTACAGCCATCGCCAAGCTCTCGGCGCATAACCTGCGCAAGAAATACAAGGCGCGCACGGTGGTGGCGGATGTTTCCTTTGAAGTCGCCGCTGGTGAAGTGGTCGGCCTGCTCGGCCCGAATGGCGCCGGCAAGACCACCTGCTTTTACATGATCGTCGGCCTGGTGGCGGTGGATGGCGGCGAAATTCGCATCGACAAGGACGGTGAACATGACCGCCTCACGCACATGCCGATCCACCAGCGCGCACGGCTGGGTCTGTCTTACCTGCCGCAGGAAAGTTCGGTCTTCAGGAAGCTGACCGTGGCGGAAAACATCCGTGCCGTGCTGGAACTGCAAAACCTCGCTGAAGAAGAAATCCTCGACCGGCTGGAAGCCCTGCTGCAAGAACTGCACATTACACACATCCGCAAAAACATGGCGGTCTCCCTTTCCGGCGGCGAGCGGCGGCGCGTGGAAATCGCCCGTGCACTGGCCACCAACCCGCGCTTCATCCTGTTGGATGAACCCTTCGCCGGCGTCGACCCGATTGCCGTGATCGACATCCAGAAAATCATCCATTTTCTCAGGGAACGCGGCATCGGCGTGCTGATCACCGACCATAACGTGCGCGAAACATTGGGCATTTGTGACCGCGCCACGATCATCAATGATGGCCTGGTGCTGGCCGCTGGACTTCCCGCTGAAATCATTGATAATGAAAACGTGCGCCGGATTTATCTTGGTGAGCACTTCAGAATGTAATGAAACAAGGACTCCATCTCAAGATTTCGCAGCACCTGACGCTGACGCCGCAATTGCAGCAAGCGATACGTTTATTGCAACTATCGACACTCGACCTGAACGCCGAGATTGACCAGGCACTGCAAGATAACCCGCTGCTTGAACGCGACGAACCCGGGCAGTCCGCCTTCACGCCGCCCGCCGACCTGCCGGTTACGCCACAAGCCGCAGCGGCCGATGAACCGGCGGAGGTACAGCCGCAGAATGATGATGACGAAGGCTGGGGCGTCGGCCTGTCCGCCAGCAATAGCCCGCGCGATCCCAATGACGATGACACAGACCGCGATGAAACACAGGACGCCGGCGCCAACCTGCACGAACACCTGAATACGCAACTGATGATGACGCAGATGCCGGACCGCGAACGCGTGCTGGCCGCCTTCATCATTGAAGCGCTGGATGATGATGGCTACCTGACGCAATCGCTGGAAGAAATCCTCGACATGCTCGCTGGCGATGACACGGCAGAAGAGCGCGAGATACTTCATGCGGAGCTGGCCGCTGCCTTGCGCCATGTGCAGGATTTCGACCCGCCCGGCGTCGGTGCGCGCAATGCACGGGAATGCCTGTCCCTGCAACTGAAGATGCTGCCACCCACGCCGGAAAATTCGCTTGCATTGGCGATTGTTGACCAGTATCTGGATCAACTCGCCGCGCATGATTTCGCGCGCATCAAGAAATCCCTGCATTGCTCAGATGATGAACTGCGCGCGGCGCAAGACCTGATCCGCGCGCTCAATCCGCATCCGGGCGCGCAATACGCACCGCTGGATACACGCTATGTGGTGCCGGATGTGACTGTAAAGAAACGGCGCGGCGCCTGGGTTGTCAGCCTTAACAACGAGGCCATGCCACGCCTGCGCATCAACCGTATGTATGCCGACATCCTGCGCCGTAGCCAGGGGGGCGCCGCCTCGACTACCCTCGCTACCCAACTGCAGGAGGCGAAATGGCTAATCAAGAATGTGCAGCAGCGCTTTGATACGATCTTGCGTGTCTCGCAGGCCATCGTGGATCGCCAGCGCGCCTTCTTCGACCATGGCCCGGTGGCCATGCGGCCGCTGATATTGCGCGAGATTGCCGAAGCCGTGAATCTGCATGAATCGACAATTTCACGCGTGACCACGCAGAAATACCTCGCCAGTCCGCGCGGCATTTTCGAACTCAAGTATTTTTTTGGCAGCCACGTCGCCACGGAAACCGGCGGCGCGGCGTCAAGCACCGCAATCCGGGCATTGATCAAGCAACTGGTCAGCGCCGAGGACGGCAAAAAGCCGCTCACGGATGCCCGTATTGCGGAAATCCTCGGCGAGCAGGGCATCGTCGTGGCCCGGCGTACCGTCGCAAAATACCGCGAATCGCTGCACATCCCGCCCGTCAACCTCAGGAAGCGCCTCTGAGCCAACCCTTGGACAAGGAAAAATCATGACCATGAACATCACCGGACACCACATCGAAGTCACCCCGGCCATTCGTGACCACGTCAAGCTGAAGCTGGAGCGGGTCATCCGGCATTTTGACCATGTCACCAGCGCGCATGTCATCCTCTCGGTCGACAAGCTGCAACAAAAAGCCGAAGTCACCCTGCATGTCAAGAGCAAGGATATTTACGCCGATGCGACGGATGCTGATCTGTACACTGCAATTGATCTCCTGGTCGACAAACTGGACCGCCAAGTCGTCAAGCACAAGGAGAAGATCACCGACCATAGCCGCGACAAGCGGCTGGATAACGCCGATCTTTAATGGGTAGCGCGCTATACTTTCAAACCACTTTATTGACCAGCGCCTATCCCGCTCCACCCATGAACCAGATCGCCCGCTTGTTGCCACTCGACAACGTGGTCGCCGCACTCGACGCGAGCAGCAAGAAACGCGTCTTCGAACATGCCGGGATTCTTTTCGAGAATCACCAGGGCATCGCCCGCAGCGTGGTCTATGACGCACTGTTTGCACGTGAAAAACTGGGCTCTACCGGACTTGGCCAGGGGGTGGCGATCCCCCACGGCCGCATCAAGGGGCTGAAAAAACCACTGGGCGCGTTTATCCGGCTTGAGACACCGGTGCAGTTCGACGCGCCCGATGGCGCTCCCGTCAAGCTCATTTTCGTGCTGCTGGTGCCGGAAGCCGCCAACGAGCAACACCTGCAAATGCTCTCCGAGCTGGCGCAGCTATTTTCCGACCGGGCATTGCGCGAGCAACTCGCCAGCGCACCTGATGCCGCTGCCTTACATGACTTGTTCGCCCAATGGAACGCCAGCTGATCGTCTCGCAGTTGTTTGAACGCAACCGCGAGCGCTTGCAGCTCAGCTGGGTCAGTGGTGCGCTGACGCGAACCATCTCCGCCACCCAGGAATACACCGCGCCAGCCGACCTGATTGGCCACTTCAACCTGATGCACCCGGGGCGCGTACAGGTGATCGGCGCGCCGGAACTCGCTTGGGCCGCACGGCAGGCGCCGGAAAAAGTGGCGCGCCATATGCAGACAATTTACGACGCAAAACCGCCCGTCCTGATTGTCGCTGATGGCCTGGAAATTTCCGAGGCCATGCGCCAGGGGTGTGAGGCATCCGATACACCGCTGCTGAAAACCCCGTTGCCCGCGGCCTATGTCATCGACACTCTGCGCGCCTTTGTCGCCCGCCAACTGGCCGAGACGATTGCCTTGCACGGTGTCTTCATGGATGTCCTGGGCATGGGCGTGCTGATTACCGGCGACTCCGGCGCCGGCAAGAGCGAACTGGCGCTGGAACTGATCTCGCGTGGCCATGGCCTGGTGGCCGACGATGTCGTGGATGTCTCGCGCATCGGGCTGGACGTGCTGGAAGGCCGCTGCCCTGACTTGCTGCGCGACTTTCTCGAAGTACGCGGGCTGGGCCTGATCAATATCCGCACTGTCTTTGGTGAAACCGCGTGTAGGCGCAAGATGCGGTTAAAACTGATCGTGCATCTGCAAAAACCCGCGCGCGGCGTACCCGAGGCGGCACGCCTGCCACTCGACGCGCAGAGCGAAACCATCCTCGGCGTGGCGGTACCCCGCGTCACGCTGCCCATCGCCGCCGGCCGCAACCTGGCCGTGCTGCTCGAAGCCGCCGTGCGCGTCACCATACTCAGCCTGCGCGGCATCAACAGCATGCAGGAATTTCTTGACCGGCAGGCCAATGCGCTCGCCACTGACAGCGGCCAGTCCAGCTAAAACCCTGCCGTTTGCGCTTATCATTTACCTCCTCTGTCTTATCTACCGATTTATCCACCCAAGGAGAATACGATGAACAAACGGATGCTGATTATTCTGGCGGCACTTTTCGCTACCCATGCCGCATGGGCGGAAACAGCCCCCGCTGCGGCAGGCGACTGCGCAAACAAAGCCGTCAGCAAAACCGGCAAGCCGTTGTATGGCGCCGCCAAGGCGGCTTCGATCAAAAAGTGCGAAGGCGCAAACAAGACTGCGGTTGCTGCTCCGGACAAAGGCTCCCAACAGAGCAAAATGGCGACTTGTAACAAGGAAGCCACGGGGAAGAAAGGCGCCGAGCGCAAGGCTTTCATGAAAGAATGCCTGGCGAAGTAAGCTGCTTCACCCTGTCATGGGCGTGGCGTATGAACCGGCCGCTGCGTCCATGACAATGCTGGATATAACAATTGCCACCAGGACTACATGTCATGGATGGTTCAATAGGGCCTCTGGAGGAGCTTAGTGCCTAACAACCATTCTTCTGTCGCCAATCCGTTTATCGGCGGCAAAACCGAAGATAGCATCTTCTGGAAAATCTATCAGGAAGCGATGGATTCCATTCTGCTGGTCGGTTTTGACAATTGCGTCCTGGATTGCAATGCGACCCTCCTGCACCAGTTGGGACTCAAGGACAAGTCCCAGCTCATCGGGCGCAGTATTGGCGACTTTTCACCGCCTTGCCAGCCTGACGGGCGCAACTCGGCTGAAAAAGCCGCCGAACATACGGCAGAATTATTGCAGCATGGGCGCATCCGCTTCGAATGGGTGCACGCCCGTGCTGATGGCTCCCTGTTCGAAGTCGAGACCACTGCCATGACAGTCACGTGGCAAGGCCAGCAGATTATTTGCTCACAGTTGCGCGACATCAGCAAGCAACACCAACTACTGCAAAATCTGCGCGAAAGCGAAGAGACTTCGCGGCGGATTTTCGAAACCTCAGCCGACGCGATAACCATTTTCAAGCAAGGTGTCTTGACTGACTTCAATCAGGCAGCGGCGCACCAGCTGGGGTATGCGGCGAATACCGAATTGTTCGGGCTGACTCCGCTGGACGTGTCAGCAGTGATGCAAGCGGACGGGCAGCGCACAGCAGACGCCCTGCCTGAAATCATCACCGCAGCCATGCAAGGTAAAAGTGGCTTCAGGTGGCGGTTGCGGCGGCGGAATGGGGAGGAGTTTGATGCCGAGTTCACGCTGACCCTGATCACCGTGAATGGTGAAGAGGTGCTGCATGTCCGCTGGCAAGACCTCAGCGAACAAACCCGGTTGTTGCAAAAACTGCGTGAAAGCGAAGACGCCGCACGGCGGATTTTCGACGAGGCGGCCGACCCGGTGGTCATGTTCACGCATGGCTTGGTCAGCGACTGCAACAAGGCCGCATTGCAACAACTGGGATACGAGCACAGGCACGAGCTGCTGGGGCAAACGCCGACAGACATGGCGCCAAAGTTGCAAGCTGACGGCCGCCCCACGGTGGAACTGGCGGGCGAACTGATCGGCGAAGCGTTGCGCTCGGGCAACAAGAGTTTCGAATGGCTGCTGCAACGCAAGGACGGTTCTATTTTCGAGGTGGAATTCACGCTCACCGCAATGACCGTGAATGGCGAAGATGTGCTGCACATCCGCTGGCGTGAGATCGGCGAACAAAAGCGTTTGACCAGGGAACTGCGCGAAAGCGAAGAATCTTTCCGGCGGATTTTTGAAGAAGCCGGTAACCCGGTTTTACTCTTCAAGGACGGCCATCTTGTCGATAGCAATGCCGCCGCAATAGAGTTTTTGAGTTACCCTGACAAGCAGGCGCTTGTTGGCAAGACACCTTTGGATATCGCCCCTACCTACCAGGCCAACGGACAGTCTTCTGCCGAGATGGTGCGCGAAATGGCCTTGCTCACGCTGCGTCATGGCCACCAGCATTTCGAGTGGCAGATGCAGCGCATGGACGGCTCTCTCCTGGACACGGAAATCACCCTGACCCGCATCACCGTGCGCAGCGAATTGTTGATCCACGCGCAAATGCGTGACCTGACCGAGCAAAACCGCCTGCAAGCCGCGCTGTATGCCGAAAAAGAGCGCGCTGAAATTACCCTCGCCTCGATCGGCGATGCGGTTATCACGACTGACGCCGCGGGGCGCGTCACCTTCATCAACCAGGTGGCCAGCAAACTCACCGGCTGGGACGCCAGCAAGGCGATCGGCCGGCCCACCGCCGAGGTTTTCCATATCGTCAATGAAAGTACCCGCGAGCAGGTGCTCAGCCCGATCGATGAGGTTTTGAAAAATGGCAAGACAGTCAACCTGGCCAACCACACGGTGCTGATCGCGCATGATGGCAAGGAATACAACATCGAGGATTCGGCAGCGCCGATTTACCTGCACGATGGCGCACTGCTGGGCTGCGTGCTGGTTTTTCATGATGTCACCGACAAGCACGAATTGCTGAAAAACGTGCGCTGGCAGGCGGGGCATGATGTGCTCACCGGCCTGCCCAACCGCGTCTTGCTGGCTGACCGGTTTGAACGCGCGTTGGCCATTGCGCGCCGGCAGAAAAACCTGCTCGGCGTGTGCCTGATGGATCTCGACCAGTTCAAGCCAGTGAATGACCTGTATGGCCACAACATCGGCGACCAGCTGCTGATTGAAGTTACCAAACGCATGAACTTGGCCGTGCGCAACGAAGATACCGTCGCCCGCCTTGGTGGCGACGAGTTTGTGATGTTGTTGGGCAATCTGGCCGACATCCCGCAATTGGAGCTGGTTCTGCACCGTATCCTTGACGCTGTGTCCGCACCGTATTCCATTGAGAGTCATGCGATCAACATTTCAGCCAGCATAGGCGTGGCCATTTATCCGATGGATGACGCCGATGCCGACACGCTGCTGCGCCACGCCGACCAGGCGATGTATCTGGCCAAGCAGGCGGGCCGCAACCGCTTTCACTGGTTCGATGTCGCGCACGACCGGCAGACGCAAACCGTCCAGAAAACACTGACCAATGTCCGTGAAGCCCTGTACAGCAATCAGTTGTGCCTGTATTACCAACCCAAGGTCAACATACGTAGCGGCGAAATCATCGGCATGGAGGCTTTGCTGCGCTGGCAGCACCCGCAAGAAGGCCTGGTACCGCCGATGGATTTTTTGCCGGCGGTCGAGCAAACCGATCTGATTATCGAGATCGGTGAATGGGTGGTCGGGCAGGCGCTGCAGCAAAGCAAAGCGTGGTTGGCCATCGGAAAAAACTGGCCCATCAGCGTCAACATCGCGGCACGGCATTTCCACCTGCCGAACTTTTTTGAACGGCTCCAAGCCATCTTGACACGCCACCCCGATGTGCCGCCGCAACAACTGGAAATCGAGATTCTCGAATCCGTGGCGCTAGGCGATATCAGCCATGTGCACGAACTGATTGTTGCCTGCCAGGCGCTGGGCGTGAAGTTCTCGCTGGACGACTTTGGCACAGGCTATTCATCGTTGAGCTACCTCAAGCGGCTGCCAGCCGATACGCTGAAAATCGACCAGTCCTTCGTGCGCGACATGCTTGATGACCAGGATGACCTGGCGCTGATCGAAGCGGTGATTGGCCTGGCCGGGGCATTTAACCGTACAGTGGTCGCCGAAGGCATGGAAACCATAGAGCACGGTGTGTTGTTGATGCGCCTGGGCTGCGATATTTGCCAAGGCTATGGCATCGCACGGCCCATGCCGGCGGCCCACGTCACCGACTGGGCAGCGCAGTTTACTCCGCATGCGAAATGGGCTCTCTGGGCCAACCCGTGGGACATGCGCGACTTGCCACTGTTGATGGCGCAGCATGATTACCAGCACTTGATCAAGCAAATACTGCTAGCGCTGGAAGACCCGGCCATGCCATTCCCCCATGAACAACTGGCCGGTGGCCCAAGTCGGCGCCGGTTTGGCCACTGGTATTGCGGCGAAGGCAAGACGCGCTATGGGCGCCTCGCCGAGTTTGGCGCCATTGGACCGCTCTACTTTCGTGCGCATCAGTTCGGAACGGAAATCATGCGCCTGCATGGGGAAGGAAAAATCGACGAAGCACGCGCACAGTGCAGCGCCCTGATGACGTTCAAAGACCAGGTAATAGCCAGTTTGGACGCCTTGCAGTTGGCGCGGCAAAGGCATGACTTATCCTCGAGCGTGTGAAACAGGCTCTTGCTGCATGAAGATATTGCTGGTTTTCAGGCTGCCTGCTGTTACATGTCGGATAATCATGGTTTATTTTGAGATACTGGCATGAGTTACTTTCAACATCACGTCTTCTTTTGCACCAACCAGCGCGCGGCGGGCGAGACCTGCTGCAACAACCACGGCGCCAGCGACTTGCGGGCGTATGCCAAGGAGCGCGTCAAGGCGCTGGGCGAACAATTGCCGGACAACGTGCGCATCAACACCGCGGGCTGTCTTGGCCGCTGCGAACTGGGGCCGCTGCTGGTGGTTTATCCCGAGGCGGTCTGGTACACCTACATCGACCAGGAGGACATTGATGAAATCGTCGATGAACACTTGCTGCACGGCCGCGTGGTGGAGCGCCTGAAGGTATGAGCCTGGTGCGCCAAACGCCAATTCTGCTGGATGGCCCACAGGGAACGATTGAAGTCTTCGTCGATTTGCCCGCAAACGACACTGCACCCAACGGCATCGTGCTGATCGGACATCCGCATCCGTTGTTCGGCGGCACGCCGGACAACAAGGTGGTGACCACGCTCTCGCGCGTTTTGCGCGCCCGTGGTGCCGTTGCGCTACGGCCGAGTTTTCGCGGCGTCGGCGCATCGGCTGGCGAACACGACCACGGCAATGGCGAAACCGACGACCTGCTGGCTGTGCTGGACTGGGCGCGACAACGCTGGGGCGACTTGCCGGTCACGCTGGCCGGGTTTTCTTTCGGCGCGTATGTGATCACGCGCGTTGCGCAGCGGCTGGCGGCAGCGCAACGCCCCGCGCGCTGGATGGTGCTGGTGGGCACGGCGGCCGGCATGATCAATGGCGCACGCCAATACGACACCGCCGCCGTGACCGCCGACACGCTGGTCATCCACGGCGCGGAAGACACCACCGTGCCGTTGGCCAATGTGCTGGCCTGGGCCGAGCCGCTGGAGATTCCCGTCATCGTCGTGCCGGGCGCCGACCACTTCTTCCACCGCAAGCTGCATATCCTTTACGACATCGTCGACCGTAGGCGGCCCGCGTGAACCAACCACTGGATTTACCGCTGCGCGCAGCGCCTGAAGCACCGTTGGACGCACCCCTGAGCGTCAGCCAATTGCGCAAATCGTATGCCGGCAAGGAAGTCGTCGCCGGACTGAGTTTCACGATACAACGCGGCGAGTGTTACGGCTTGCTTGGCCCCAACGGCGCGGGCAAAACCACGACGCTGCGTTGCTGCCTGGGTCTGACCGCGCCGGATTCCGGCAGCATTCGCCTGGCCGGGCTGGCGGTACCCGCGCAGGCGCGCGAAGCGCGGATAAAAATCGGCGTGGTGCCGCAATTCGACAACCTCGACCCGGATTTCACGGCGGCCGAAAACCTGCTCGTGTATGGCCGTTACTTCGGCATCGCCGATGCCGCGATGCGCGCAAAAATTCCCGCGCTGCTGAATTTCGCCGGGCTCGGCGGCAAGGAGAACGCCAGCATCCGCACGCTGTCCGGCGGCATGAAGCGGCGGCTGACGCTGGCGCGCGCGCTGGTCAACGACCCCGACCTGCTGGTACTGGATGAACCCACCACCGGCCTCGACCCGCAGGCGCGGCACCTGATCTGGGAGCGCCTGAAAGGCCTGCTCGCACAGGGCAAAACCATCCTGCTCACCACGCACTTCATGGACGAAGCCGAGCGCCTGTGCAACCGGCTGGCCATCATGGATGCCGGCCGCCTGATCAGCGAAGGCGCGCCGCGCGAACTGATCCGCCAGCACATCGAAGCCGAAGTCATCGAGGTCTATGGCGAAGACGCCGCCGGTTGGGCGGCGGCCGAGGCGCACGCCTTTTCGCGCCGCGTCGAGGTCAGCGGAGAAACCGCGTTCTGCTACGTGGCCGACCCGGCGCCGCTGCTCGCCCATCTGGCCAAGCGTCCGGCGCTGCGCTCGCTGCAC
>JBAQUE010000125.1:0-13985 GCA_049297315.1 Rugosibacter sp. | reverse complement strand
ATAGTTTTCAATTACAACAGGAGGAGGGATTATGCAAAATACCCTGTCAATATTATGGCCATCATTTCTGGTGGCGGGCGTTGCTGAAGGTGTTTTCTTCACCCTGATTGATCCACGTGAACTCTATCTTTTGGGGGAGCCGGTACACTTCTCCAGCATTGCCACGTACTCCATTGGCTTTCTGTGCTTTTGGTCTGTATGCATAGCCTCCAGCTGGATAACCTGCTACTTGCTACGCACGGCAGATGAAATCAATCATCGCGTAGATTAGAAGTAGGTCTGGGGAGACTATTATTTAGCGGTAAACCAGCACAGGAATTTTCGAGTGGGTGAGGACTTTCTGAGTCTCTGAACCAAGCAGCAACCCACTGATCCCCCGGCGGCCATGCGAGGCCATGAAAATCAGGTCGGCATCAGCCTGTCCGGCGGCGGCAATGATTCCTTCCCATGGAGCGCTATTGGTCAGGCTCATTGATGTGGCAGTCACGCCTTGAGCCTGCGCTTTGGCTTCTGCTTTTCCCAGGATTTCCTTGGCCTGTTCGTCGGCCATTTCCTCGAATCGCTCTGGTGTGGTGGGGTCAATCAATGCGCCTTCGCCGTAAAAGGCCAGCGGATATTCCGGCTTGGCAAAGAAGAAGGTGACTTTTGCCACGCTTTCCCTGGCAAAAACTATGGCGCGGTCGATTGTGCTATCCGAAAGCGGTGAACCATCAACTGGAACAAGAATATGCTTGAACATGGCTTTCCCCCAAAACAGTCTGCAAAGAACTTCAAGCGATCCTAGCGCAATTTGGTAAATCCATATTGATACGGGTCAACGTCAAGCGCAACGTGCGCCGAATGTTCCAAGTTGCGGGTTCTGCTAATCAGTTGCACGCACTTGCCTGTGCCAACAACTGGCGGAGGCGGGACGCGTCCAATAAGCGGATATGCTTTTTCTCTACGGCAATCAGCCCTTCTTCCTGCAGGCGGGAAAAGGCGCGGCTGACGGTTTCCAGCTTCAAGCCAAGATAAGCGCCGATTTCCTCGCGCGTCATGCGCAGGTGGAACTCGGTGGCTGCATAGCCCCGTGCGGCATACCGTTGTGACAGGTTGAGCAGAAAAGACACCACGCGTTCTTCTGCGGACATGGCGCCCATCATGATCATCATTCCCTGGTCACGCACAATCTCGCGGCTCATAACCCTATGCAAGTGGCGCTGCAATGTGGGGACTTGTCCGGAAATTTGTTCCAGCTCGGAAAATGGAATCAGGCAAACTTCGCTGTCTTCCAGTGCGATGGCATCACAGTTATACATTTCCGTACTGATGCCGTCCATACCCAGCACCTCACCGGCCATGTGGAAGCCAGTGACTTGATGCCGGCCATCGGTAGCCAGTATTTCGGTTTTGAAAAAGCCGAGCTTGACGGCATAGATTGCAGTGAATGGTTCACCGGAATGAAACAGCGCCTGGCCACGCGCAACTTTTCGGCGTCCGCCGACCAGCTTATCGACAATCGCTAGCTCGGTTTCCGATAATCCGACAGGCAGGCAAAGTTCCTGCAAATTACATTGCGAACAGGCCGTCCTGTGTCCGGGATTCGAGAGGGTGACAGCGCGTTCAGCAATTTTAACCATGCCTGTAATACTCCGTTAAAGGTGGGCTCCATTTACTATCTACTATCGTTGACCTGCATCAACCCGGCACATGGGTAATTGCGGCATTGTATGCACGCGCCCACTATATCGCGAGGGGAGCCGTAAAGCACTGCTGACGTATTCGCCCATTCACCATTTGTTTGTTTACTTGCAGCCATGGATGTCCAGAATCTGATTTTCGACCGCAGGCTTATTCGACGTTTCGATATCAACGGCCCAAGATATACATCTTATCCGACTGCTGATCGTTTCGTTGAGGCCTTTACAGCCGACAATTATAAGCATTGGCTAGGGCGGCGGGGGAATATGGGCATCAGCCGCCCGCTGTCGCTTTACGTCCATATCCCTTTTTGCTCCACCATTTGCTATTACTGTGCTTGCAACAAGATTGTCACCAAGGATCATGGGCGTTCGGCCAAGTACATCAAATACCTGGGCAAGGAAATCGATTTGGCAGTAGCGGCGCTGGGCGGTTCGCGTGATGTTGAGCAGTTACATTGGGGGGGAGGGTCGCCGAGCTTCCTGGCGGATGACGAAATGCGGCGCTTGATGGAGGCTATCCACAAGCAGTTCCGCTTGCTGCCGGATGGTGAATATTCGATTGAATTTGATCCGCGTGGAGCACGTCGCGAGACCATAGGATTGTTAGCTGAACTGGGTTTCAACCGCATGAGCGTTGGTGTGCAGGATTTTTCGCCTGACGTGCAGCAGGCCATCAACCGCATGCAAAGTCTGGATGAAACAAAGTGGGTGATGGATGTAGCGCGCGAGGCTGGGTTCAAATCGCTTGCCGTTGATCTGATTTACGGTCTACCCAGACAAAATGTGATCAGCTTCAATCACACGCTGGATGAAGTCATAAAACTTGACCCAGATCGCCTCTCCATCTACAACTATGCCCATGTGCCCAATCTGGCCAAAGCGCAACGCCGCATCAATGAAGCGGACTTGCCATCTCCCGATGTGCGTTTGCAGATTTTGCAGACGGCGATACGCCGCCTGACCGATGCGGGCTATGTATTCATCGGCATGGATCATTTTGCCAAGCCGCACGACGAACTTGCCGTGGCGCAGCGTCAGGGGCGGCTGCACCGCAATTTTCAGGGCTATTCCACCCATGCCGAGGCGGACTTGCTTGCGTTTGGGGTGTCGGCCATTGGCAAGATAGGCCCCAGTTATGTGCAGAACGTGCGTACGTTGAATGATTACTATGATCGCCTCGACCACGGATTGTTACCCGTATTGCGCGGCGTACAGCTAACATCCGATGATCTGCTGCGACGCAGTATCATTCAGTCGCTGATGTGCCACTTTACCTTGCCCATCGAATCCATAGAAATTGCCCACTTGATCGATTTCAAATCTTATTTCGCCACTGAACTGGCCGAACTGGCCATGATGGAAAAAGACGGGCTGGTCACGCTGGATGACCAATGGATTACCGTCAATCCACCCGGTCGCCTGCTGGTGCGCGCGATCGCCATGGTGTTTGACCGTTACCTGCGGCTCGATCGGGAACGTACCCGCTATTCAAAAGTCATCTGACGACACGATCAAAAACGATGCCTGACAGCGGTTTTTTTGCGGTCTTCCTGGTCGGCATTCTCGGTGGCGTGCACTGCGTTGGCATGTGCGGCGGCATTGTTTCCGCGCTGACTTTGCAGATGCCCGCCACGAAAAAGGCGTGGCCTATCCATCTGGCCTATAACATCGGGCGTATCACCAGTTACACGGTGGCGGGCGCCTTGATGGGTGCGTTAAGCAATTTGGGTTTATTGCTCAATCACTGGCTGCCGGTACAAATGGCGCTGTATGTTGCCGCCAACCTGATGATGATTGGTCTCGGCCTTTACCTCATTGGCATGACACGGGCGCTGGCCTTCACCGAGCGCGCCGGGCAGGTGTTGTGGCGCTACGTGCAACCCGTCACGCGGCGGTTTTTGCCGGTGCGGGGTGTGGCGCAAGCGCTGCCTCTGGGCATCGTGTGGGGTTGGCTGCCCTGCGGCCTGGTGTATAGCGTGCTGACGCTGGCATTGCTCTCCGGCAGCGCCACGCGTGGCGCGCTGACCATGCTGGCCTTCGGTCTCGGCACGTTGCCCAACCTCATGCTGGCCGGGCTGTTGCTGGTGCGCTTTCGCCGCGTCATGCAGGGCCGTGCGCTGCGCCTGGGCAGCGGCGTTACGGTGCTGGCGTTTGGTGTTTGGGGACTGATCAACGCTGCCACGCTGGGTGGCAAGCTATGGCAGGGCGTGGTTTGCCATATTTGAAAAGTCGGCGCTGGTGAGACGCCGCGCAGCAAGTGCCCTTGGGCTGCGGCGAAAGCTGTATCAACGCGCACCCTTGACGCCGATATGGGGCAAAGCGCGGCGCCGACGTCGGCCAAGGACGACATGTAGCGGCAACAGCACGAGCAACAACAGGCCTGCGGCCTGATGCAGCAGACTGCTGGCGTTGCGCCAATCGTCTTGCGGCGGGTAATAAAGCAGCAGCCCGCTGATCGCCAGCAGCAGCAAGGCCATGCTGAGTACCCCGCCACTACCCCGGTTGCGCCGCGCCTGCCAGCCGCCCCATTGGTGCTGCGGCAACAGGCTGCCGACGAGCCAGACCAGCCCATAGGCAGCGACGCCATGCAATACCAGGGCGCGATGCCGCCACAGCCGCAACGGGTCGGTAAAGTCCTCGGCATCAACGGCAAAGCCCAGCGCAATCCAGGCGATGCCGCTGATGGCGACCAGGGCGACAACCGCATAAATCAGGTGGCGGAAGCGGGGGGCAATACGGATGCTGCGGATCAGGCTCATTGCGGCTCCGTATGCATGGCTTGCTGGTGCAGCAGCAGGGCAAGCCGGGCGAGGCGGCTCAGGGCGCGCACCGAAAGGGTGGCGCCGGCAATGCCGTCGATGTGGCGGTCAAGCTGTTGACCGGCGGTCAGCCGTGCATCGGCAAACTGCCGTGTGAAGGCGGGGCTTTGCACTTCACCGCCACGGCTTTCTCGGTACGCCAGAATACGCACACGCTCGATACGTCTGTCATCAATAACGATGCCGGCGGTAATCGGCATTTCCTTGCCAATTTCCTCAAGCACCCAGGCCGTCCGCTGGCCAAGCCGCCAATAGCGCAGACGCGCGGCGGGATAATCATGATCGAGAATACGGCGGATAGCCGGACGCATCTCGGCGGTCAGCCACAGGCTGGCGGCCTGTGGCTGGGTGGTAAAGGCTTCGCGCAAAAACTGTGCAGTTGCCGCCTCCGTATCGGCTGCCCGTGCCGGCCAGGGCAGCGCGAGGAACAACAGGCAGAGGAGACGGCAGTAACGCATTTCAGAACCGGTAGCCGATGCCGACATTGAAGCCATCAAACTCATCCTTGCCGGCCGGGGCTTGCTGCGTTTGCCAGTCGGCCTTGATCACGACATCGGGATGCGGCCAGTAATTCACGCCGAAGTCCGTTTGGCTGAAGCGGCTGTCAAACGCGTCGCCGCTACCGGCCTGGTTGTCCCAGCGGTTGTAGCGGGCAAACAGACCCCAGCTATCGTTGATCTTGAACGAGGGCTCCACATACCAGCCAAACTGCTTGTCGGCACCCACTGTTGCTGGTCCGCTGCCATCAAGGCGCCAGCGCGCATACAGCGCCTTCAAGCCAAACCCGCCGCGATTGATGATGGCGTGCGCTTCGTAAAGTTTTGCGGCGCCGGCTGTCGCATCAAGATCCTGCGCAATGTCGGATTGATATTGCACCGAGCCGGCAATCTCGATGCCCGGCACCCCGGCCCATTTCAGGCGAGCAGTGTAGGCCGGGCTCTTTGCCTTGGTTCCTTCCGACAATTCCTGACGTGCAGCCCGCACGGCATAGTCGTCTGCGGCATCGGCTTTCATGCCGGTGGTGATCGCGCCATCTATAGTGAAGCCATTATCCAGACGGGACGTCATCCCAACGCCGCCTTCCCACCAGGTGGCGGGAATGATATAGGTTTCGACCGGGTTGCGTTCGACACCATAAAACACGGTTGGCTCGTGGGTTTCATTGATGATGCCGATGGGCAACAGAAATGAACCCGCTTTGACGGAAAGCCTGTCGGTGAGCGCAAAATCCAGATAAGCCTGTTCCAGTTCCACCGCGCCGTGACCACCCTCAACGATATTGTGCTCGACTTCCAGTTCGGAGAAGAAGCGCAGCCGGTCATTGAACTGGTGGCCGAAGAAAAGCACAAAGCGGTGTAAGTCCATTTCCTTTTTGTCTTCACCCGCCGGATTTTTGTTGTTAAGTTGGTTGAGATGCAACTCGCCGTAGCCGCCAAGCTGGGTTTTCTCGGCCCAGCTGGCCAGCGCGGAATTGCCGGTGGCGCCCTGGCTGGCAATTTTTTCGACCTGATCGCCGGTGGCCTCCACCTTCTGGTCGGTCTGCTGCAATTGCTGTTTCAACGAGCGGTTTTCCTTTTCCATGGCGTCGAGGCGCGCTTCCAGGGCTTTCAGCCGGTCTTCCGTGCTGGCGTCGGCTGCCCAGCCTGGCATGGCGAACAGGCCGATGGCGGCAAGGGCGAGAGTGTTACGGGTAAAGCAGGCAAAGCGGGGCAAGCGATGATACATGGCGATTCTCCTTTAAGAGTTGCTGTGGCTGGCTGGGAGACATCGCCTGGCTTGCCGTTGGTTTGAAGATGAAATGAAACTACGTGTCAGGTGACTCCTCGACGAGAACGGCGCGGGCGGTGACATCTTCCAGCGCCAGTTCGGTATGTTCGACGGTGATGCGCGTCACTGGATACTGGGCGAGCAGCAGAATGGGTGTGCCGGGTGTCAGTCCCCAGGCCGAGAGATGGCCGCGCACGTCAGGCGCCAGATCGGCAGCGAAGCCACACACGATGAGTTTTGTGCCGGGAGAAAAGTCGCGCAGGGTAGACATCAGGCGAATCCAACCACAAGCAGAGCGCGATGCAGCAGACCGCCAATGAGAAAGGCCAACGGCGTGATCAAGGTCAGCATGATGACCGCTGTCTTCAACCCTTGCTCCTTGACAATCACCAGCATGCTGGCGATGCACGGCACAAACAGGGTCAGCGTGACCAACCCGACCAGCCCCTGTTCCGGCGAAAGCGCGCTACCCATGGCAAACAGCCCGGTGGCGCCAAAGTCGCGGCGCAGAAACCCCATCAGGAAGGCGGCTGATGCCTCTTTTGGCAGCCCCAGCCAGCCGGTCACCAGCGGTTCGCCGGCCTTGATAAGCCAGGGCAGGATACCCGTACGGTCGAGCAAGAACATTAACGCTGCCCCAATTAGAAACAGCGGAATCACTTCCTGTAGATACCATTTCAGGCGCGACCAGGTTTTCTTGAGGACATTACTGACCACCGGCAGGCGCATCGGCGGCAGTTCGGTCATCAGCGGAATGCGCCGCCCCTTGACCAGCTTGCCCGATAGCCAGCCAACAGTAAACAGCACGGTAATCACCGTGCCCAGCCAGATCAGGAAGGCGCCCGCGCCATAGCTGGCCAGCATGCCCATGACTACGCCAAGCTGGGCCGAGCAGGGAATCGCCAGCGCCAGCAAAAAGGTGACGATCAGCCGTTCGCGCGGCGTGTGCAGGATGCGCGTGGTCAGCGTGGCCATCGTGACGCAGCCGAGTCCCAGCACCATCGGCAGCACGGCGCGGCCATTCAAGCCGAGCATCTTGAAAGCGCGATTGGATAACACCGAGAGGCGGGCAAAGTAACCGGAATCCTCGAGAATGCCAAAAGCGATGAAAAACGTGGTGACAATCGGCAGGATCAGCGCCAACGCATAAGTCATGCCCATCGTCCACAAGCCATACGGGCCGACCAGAAAATCCTGTAGCCAGACGAACGGCACCCAGGCGGTGACCAACTCATGGAACCAGGGATTGATGATGCCATTGAATAAATCTTTTTCCAGGAAATTAACCAGCACGCCGGCGCCGAACTGGCCGACGAAGGCATACACCGCGTACAGCACAATCGCAACGAGTGGCCAGCCCAGCCAGCGGTGCACCGACCACTGGGCGATGCGTTGCGCCAGGCCGCTGCCAGCCTGGCCGGCGTTTTTAACCACGCGATGCACAATGGCTTCGGCGGCGGACATGCGGGCGCGCTGCAAGACTTCCGGGAGCGGATCGGTAAACTCGCCTTGCAGGCGTTCGCGCCGTGCGACGAGGGCGAAGAGATCGGCGCCCTGCGCGGTGAGCCATTCTTCGCAGGCTTTATCGCTGGCCAGGAACAGCAGCGCGGTCACGCGCGGCGACAAATGCGCGGCAGGCAACATCACTATCAGATCGTCGATGGCGGCTTCAATCGCATCGGCATAGGCGAGGCGGAAGACTGGCACCTTGGCGCCCGCAATCGCCTTTGACAATGCAGCCATGCCTTCGTTGCCCGTGGCGACGGTGGGTACCACCGCCAAGCCCAGCTCCGCCGCTAGCTTGGCCGGGTCAAAGGCCATGCCACGTGCCTTGACTTCGTCCATCATGTTCAGCGCCAGCACCATCGGTACGCCCGCTTCGGCCAGCAGCAACGAGAGCTGTACGGTGCGGCGCAGGTTCTTGGCATCGCCCACCTGCACCAGCGCACGCAATTTTTCGTTGAGCAGAATGCGCGCCGTGGCTTGTTCGTCTTCGCTGCGCGCAGGCAAGGTCAGTACGCCCGGCGTATCCAGCATTTCGACACCAGGCTCGGCACGCAAGGCACCACGCGTTACCTCGATGGTCGTGCCGGGATAATTGGAAACATTCACGTAATGTCCGGTAAGCCGGTGAAAAATCACCGACTTGCCGACATTCGGCTGGCCAACGAGGGCGATGGCGGTCATTGGTTATACGCCGCAGATATTGCGCCTGCGCGGGTAATAGTGATAGCGAAAAACATGGCGACTCTCCTATTTTATTTTGTCAAAATCAATTTATCCTGCCGCGTGCGGCGCAGGCGATAGGTTTCATTGCCATGCCGGATGGCGATTTCATCCCGCCCATCTAGCAGTGTATGGCTATTCAGCGCACGGGTTGCCGGTAAAGCCATAGGCTTTGTGACCGGCATTGCTTTGGATAAAGGCGTTTCAAGTTTCATGGGCTTGGACTCGCAATGGAATATCTCAACAACGAGAATAAGAATGATTATCAACAAGTGCTTTGGCAATGTCAACCATAGTGGCTTACCGGCGGGTCTTTGCGCTACGCTTACATCATTGGCCGGCAAGCTTTCTGCCCATCCGGCGGATATACTGCTCCGGCTTTTTCTTATTCAATTATCCAGATGACGGAGATGTCTAATGGTTATTAAAAAATATTGTCTTGCCGCGTTGTTGTTTGCTACGACAAGCTTGTCGACCGCGTTGCCAGTGCTGGCGCAAACAGCCCCGATAACGCCAGAGCGCTTCAACAAGGGGCCGCGTGTTTTGTTCAATTTGTATAGCCAGGCTGACAAGGATGGGCTGGATAAAATCGTTCCTGGCCGGTTTCACCAGAAATTCTGGCAGTCCCCCCGTTCCTCAATCCAGCATGGATTTTTCAAGCGCGGCCCCACGGGGCATGTGAAGACCGTGGCTGGCTACCATGGAGAGGAAATCATCATCATGATTGAAGGTGAACTCAAGTTTACGTTTCCCGATAGCAAGCAGTCATTCGTATTGCGCAAAGGTGATGTGTTCAACTTCCCCAACATCCTGCACGCTGGCGAATGTCTGACGGATGAGTGTCATTTCATGGCGGTGTATTCCCCCAACCGTCCCGACTTTGGCGCTGAAGGCACGCATATGGATTCAAAAAGCAATGTGGCTATCGCGGATGACGAAAAATGACGTTGTAGCCGTGCGTAGCTGATGGACAGATAGATATGCAATATGCAAAATCGGTTAATGCGCGCTAGACAAGGGAAAATTTAATGGCTACTAAAAAACATCTCGTTGCTGCACTGCTTTTTGCGCTGGGTGGCTTGTCGGTTTCGTTGCCGGTCACAGCCACAGCGCAAAGCGGCATAACGCCGGAGCGCTACAACAAGGGGCCGCGGATCCTGTTCAACATGTACAGCGATGCGGACAAAAAGGCGCTGGAACAGGTCGTGCCGGATAATTTTTACAGTAAGCACTGGCAAACACCGCGCTCCACTATTCATCATGCCGTGCTGATGCGCAACAAAAAAGGCGAACATGTCAAGACAGTCGCCGGGTATCACGGTGAAGAAATCGTGATCATGATCGAAGGCGAACTTAAATTCAGCTTCCCGGACAGCAAGCAGTCTTTCGTGTTGCACAAGGGTGACGTATTCAATTTCCCCAATATTCTGCATCATGGTGAATGCATGACGGATGCATGCCACTTCATGGCGGTTTATTCACCCAATCGTGCGGATTTTGGCCCTGAAGGCACGCCAATGACGAAGGAAAGCAACATAGGCCTGAATGAATCAGCAGGCAATAGATAATTTACGTTTGAAGCAGGTTTAATTTTAAGGGGTTACCGTGGGTCTTGATCGTGTTCCAGCAGGCATTGCACTGCCTGACGATTTTAATGTGGTGATCGAAATCTCGATGCATTCCGAGCCGATCAAGTATGAGGTTGACAAAGATTCCGGCGCCATTTTTGTTGACCGTTTCATGTCAACCGCCATGCACTACCCGTGCAACTATGGCTATATTCCGCACACCATTTCCGGCGATGGCGATCCGGTGGATGTGCTGGTCGTTTCGCAATTCGCCCTGCCGCCAGGCGTGGTGGTGCGCTGCCGTCCGGTCGGCATGCTCAAGATGGTTGATGAAGCCGGTGAAGACGCCAAGGTGCTGGCTGTGCCGGTAAACAAGTTGACCATGATGTATAGCAATGTCGCAACGGCAACCGACCTGCCGCAGATGTTGCTGGATCAGGTCGCGCACTTTTTCGAGCATTACAAGGATCTGGAAAAGGGCAAATTTGTCAAAATCCAGGGCTGGGCCGACATTGATGCAGCCCGCAAGGAAATCATGAGCGGTATTGCCGCCTATGAAAATGCCGGGGAAAAACCGGCGTATTGATCGGGTGATGCATGCCTAGCCTGCGCATCGCGATTGCCCAATTCAACGCCACGGTCGGCGACCTGGCCGGCAATGCGCAACGCATCCTGGCAATGGCTGAGCGGGCCTGCGCCGGTGGTGCGCAGGTGTTGCTCACGCCAGAACTGGCGCTGTGCGGCTACCCGCCGGAAGACCTGCTGTTGCGGCCGGATTTTTACCGCGCTTGCAAAGCTGAACTTGAGGCTTTAGCGCAGGCCGCACCGCTGCCCATCATCGTCGGCCACCCGCTGGCGGCGGATGGCTTGGGCTATAACGCCGCCTCGTTGCTGACGGGCGGACGCATCGCCGCGACCTACCGCAAGCACCGCCTGCCGAATTACGAAGTTTTTGACGAAGAGCGTTACTTCGCCTCTGGCGACGCGCCATGCGTTGTTGACATCAATGGCGTGCGCTGCGGCCTGGTGATCTGCGACGATGTGTGGAAGGCCGGTGCCGCCGAAGCATCCGCCGCCGCAGGTGCGGAATTGCTGCTCACGCTGAATGCCTCGCCCTTTCATCTGAACAAGCAGGCACGGCGGCATGAAGTGCTGCGCGAACGCATCACCGCCATGGGTCGCCCGGTTATCTATGCCAACCTGGTGGGCGGCCAGGATGAACTGGTTTTTGACGGTGCATCCTTCGCCATGGACGGTGCAGGCCGCTTGACGCATCAGTTGCCGACCTTCACCGAGGCGCTGGAATTTGTCGATTATGCGGATGGCCACCTGGCGGCGGGGTGCGTTGAAGAAACACCGATAAGCGAAGCCGCGCTGTGGGGCGCACTGACGCTTGGGGTAAAAGATTATCTTGGCAAGAACGGTTTCCCCGGCGCCATCATCGGCTTGTCGGGCGGCATCGATTCGGCGCTGACGCTGGCGATTGCCGTCGATGCGCTTGGCGCAGACAAAGTGCGCGCGGTGATGATGCCCTCGCCATGGACGGCGCAGATGAGCCTCGACGATTCGCGCGAAATGGTCAAGCGCCTCGGCGTCGCATACGACGAGATCGCGATTGGCGCGTTAATGGAACAATTCGCCGTATCGCTAGCGCCGACTTTTTCGCGCATGGGCGAAAAACCGGCGTGGGACACGACGGACGAAAACCTGCAGGCGCGCATCCGCGGCATGCTGCTGATGGCCTTGTCCAACCGCAGCGGGCGCATCGTGCTCACCACCGGCAACAAGAGCGAAATGGCGGTCGGCTACGCCACGCTGTACGGCGACATGGCCGGCGGCTTCGCGGTGATCAAGGACGTGTTCAAAACCCGCGTGTACGACCTGGCGCACTGGCGTAACACCGTGTCCGCTGTGATCCCGCAAAACATCATCACCCGCGCGCCCTCGGCAGAATTGAAACCCGGTCAGACCGACCAGGACACGCTGCCGCCGTATGAAATCCTGGATGCCATCATCGAAGCCTACATGGAGCGCGACGAAAGTCCGCGTGAAATCATCGCGCGCGGTTACAGCGAGGCCGACGTGCGCAAAGTGGTTGGCATGCTGCGCCGCAACGAATACAAGCGCCGCCAGGCGCCGGTCGGCATCCGCGTCACGCAGCGCGGTTTCGGCAAGGACTGGCGTTATCCGATAACATCGCACTATCCGGACGAATACTAAAAACCGCAGGGGATTGACATGAAAAAAATCGAAGCCATCATCAAACCATTCAAGCTCGACGAAGTGCGCGAAGCGCTTTCCGAAGTCGGCGTCACCGGCCTCACCATCACCGAGGTCAAGGGTTTTGGCCGGCAGAAAGGCCACACCGAGCTGTATCGCGGCGCCGAGTATGTCGTCGACTTTCTGCCCAAGATAAAAATCGAGATCATCGTGACAGACGATAACCTGACGTCGGCTATTGATGCCATCGTCAAGGCCGCCCACACCGGCAAGATCGGCGACGGCAAAATCTTCGTCATGCCCGTTGAGCAAGTGGTGCGCATCCGCACCGGCGAGACGAACGAAAACGCGATCTGATATGCCATTGAGGCCCAGCATATTGTGGTTGTCGCCGGCAGGTAACACAGCATGGCAATAAAAATCAGCGACTTATAAAGTCGCCCCGAATCCTGTCACCGCCTGGCGACAGATTACTTTGACAAACGGTATCCCAACAGGCCACCCCCGTTGGCGTTTTTCTTCAAGCCACTGAATTTATTCGTTAAAATAAACTGGCACAGCCATTGCCGTAGAACTCCCCGGAGTGCATCCGCATTCATCATTCAACTCTTGGGAGGTAACCATGAAATTCACGAATACCCGCTTTTTACCCATCGCCTTTGTCGGTATGTTGACTATCGGCGCCATGTCGCCTGCGCTGGCAGCCGATTCAGCCGCTACTGGCGAAGCGCCAAGTTTCAAAGTTGTAGACACCGACGGCGACGGCAAGATCAGTCTCAAGGAATTCCAGTCTCAAGGTGGCGATGAAAAAGTCTTTCGCGCCGCTGATACGGACAAGAACGGAAGTCTGAGCAGTGAAGAGTTCCTCCAGTTCAAATAAACCGCCTGGTTATTCCTCTGGCTATTGATTGTTCTGAACTTAAAGCGCAGGGGATTCGAGCGCGAGTCCTCATTCCCCTGCCTTCGCGCCATGCAGAATTTTTTGCGCCACGAGGTTGTTCCAGCGGCTTATCTGAGGCTTATCAATTGCTGCGACGGGATGGCGGCGTTGCGACGTTTTCTCTCTCCGGCAACACGGTGGAAGCTTGGCGGCGCGCTCATCACCGTATTACCAGCGCCGACTTTTCGGTGCTTCGCTGTTTTAGCGCAGCGCTTGCAGCAACACAACCAGCGCACCGGCGCCGCCGTCGCTGGTCCGCGCCTGGCAAAAGGCCAGCACGTCGCGGCGCTGGCTTAGCCAGCCCGGGACGAGATTTTTCAGCACCGGTTCGCGGCCAGGGGAATGCTGGCCCTTGCCATGCACGATGCGCACGCAGCGTTGGGCGGTTTTTTGGCAGTCGGCGAGGAAGTGCACCAGCGCGGCGCGCGCTTCGTCGCGGGTGTGGCCATGCAGGTCAAGCGAGGTTTGCACGACCCAGCGTCCGCGCCGCAGATCGCGCAGCACGCGGAAGGGTGTGCCTTGCCGGCGCCATGCCGCTTCATCGCCACCTTCGAGAAACAGGTCAATCAGCGGTGCGCCATGCAGTGAGTCGTGCAGTGCCGGTTGTTCGTCATGCAGGTGCTGGTGCGGACTTGCCAGCGGCGGCGGCGGTTCGTGATGCAGGCGGTCAGAGGTCAGCCGCTGGACGTCGGCCACCTCGGCGCGGAACAGCGCCTGGTCTTCGGGGCTGGACGAAAAGGGTTTGCCAGCCACAGTGTTGTCC